>JAYVTX010000058.1:0-34250 GCA_043788425.1 Rhodospirillales bacterium | reverse complement strand
TCACTGGCACCGGCGATCCTGGTCTGCCCGTTGGAGACCGAGGGCGATGCCGGTACTCAGGACTTCGTCGATGGCAAAAGCGATATCAAGATGCTTGATGCTGCCCTGACAGGGTTGGTGGGCGTGTATAGCGACGCCGGGCCATACCGCGACACGGACCTGCCTGGCGCGATCCTATGCACGAACAGCTACGATGGCTGGCTCGACGGATTGGAACGGGCGTTTCAGGCCTGCGCCGCCGGCGGTCCGGCGCCCGCGCTGCCGCCGGCGCGCACGACCGGTCAGGGTCTGGCACCCTGGGCGCAGGCGCTGGAGCTGGCCCGGCTGGACCAGCCAGTCACGCTGGGGGCCGTACGCGCGGCCTATGCCGTGATCGACAGCCACCGCCGTCGGCTGCTGGACGCTGCCGAGTTCGATGCCGCCTTCTATATTGAAAACCATGCGGACGTGGCGGCCGCGATCGAGAGCGGCCTGCTGCCTACCGCCTACGACCACTATCTAGGGGCTGGCTTCCGTGAGGGTCGTGACGCCCGCGCCATCCCCGGGCAGGAGCCGGATGGTGTGCTATGGTGGGAGGAACTGCAACAAACAATCGCCCGCCTCGAACGTCAGACCGAAGCTCGGGCGGAGACGATCGACCGGTTGCAGCGCAGCCACGCCGCCCGCATCCGGCTACGCGGACCCCATCTGCGCCGATGAAGGTGGCCCGATGAAAGTGGCCCGATGAAGGTGGATTGGCCGCAGCAGGAGCGCCTAGCCGGCCGGCCCTGCCCCGTATGTAACGCCGCCGGGCCACATGGCGTATTACTACGCACGACAGCCCCCGACGCGACGCTGTTGCGATGCGATGGGTGCACGGCGCTGGCCTTCGCCGACCAAACGCCGCCCGACTACGCACGGGACACGCTTTCGGACGTATCGTTGCAGCTATACGTCGAACAGAACGCCGGGCTGTACCACATGACCCGGTTCTTCTGGCAGCTGGATCCGGCGGCACACCCGGTTACAAGCCTGTTGGACGCCGGCTGCGGGTTCGGCTTTCCTGTTGACGTTGCCCGGCGCGTGCTGGGCTGGCGTGCCGTGGGGATCGACCCCTCCTATTATGCCGATCGGGGCCGCACGCTGCTGGGGGCCGACATACGGCGCGCGTATCTGACGACGGATACGGACCTCGGTGAGCCTTACGACCTGGTTGTCGCGACGGAGGTGATCGAGCACATCCCCAACCTATATCCGTTTTTGGCGATCCTGCGCCGTCATATGACGCCGGGTGGCGTGCTGATGATGACAACACCGGATGCCGGGAGCATCACGCCGGCGCTGCGCGAAAGCATGCTGGGGCCGATGCTAACGGTGGGCGCGCACCTGGTGCTGTTCACGGCGCAGGCGATGGAGCACTGCCTACGCCAGGCAGGGTTCCAGCACGTGCTGTGCCGGGTGGAGGCACCGACGCTATTCGTCATCGCCTCCGATCGGCCGATCGTGCTGCGCCAGGATGCGGAGCAAGCGCATGCCGCGGGTTACGCCGCCTATCTCCGCCATATACTCGACGACACCGAACCGGGTGCCATGCTCTGGAACGGTGCGGCCGCACGGTTGCTGGAGCTGCTAGCCCCGCACGACCCGATCGAGGACGGATTGGCGCTATTTGCCCGCATGGCCGGCGTCTGGCGTGATCGGTTCGGCATCGACCTGCTGCGCCACCGCCTGCCGCCCATCGTGACGGAGGCTGCCTATCGCACAACCGGCACGGCGCTGGTGGACATTCTGCGCGGCCAAGCGCCGCTGAACCTTGGGTTTGTCCTATATTGGCGAAGCGTTTTGGAGCGACGCATGCCGACAGCGACGCCCGAGAGCATCATCGCGCATGCCCGCCCCGCCATGACCCATGCCGGCCAGGCCTACCGGGCCCTGAACGATTACGGCCTGGGCGATTTCAATCTCCATAGCGCGGCCTGGCGAGCCCGTCTGGCCATCGTCGACGCCCTGATCGCTCTGTCGCCGGAGCTGGAGGCATCGCTGCTTGCCCAATTTGCCACGCCCTCACCCGGCGCATTGGCCGGCACTGTGGACCCGCCGCGGGACGTGGTAATCCGGCGACTGGCCGAACAATTCAACACGCTAATTCACGCGACGGCGTATGATGAGGCCATGCGTCTTTTACCAGCCATGCTGGATTTGGACGCCGTCTGCACGGCCCTCGCCACCCAGCCGATGCTTTTGTTTCATGCCCTATTTTGTATCGGAGTGCTGAACCTGAACCATCTAATGGCGCCCGCCATGGCCCACGCTGCGTTCGCCCGTATGCGGGACGAGGCGGTGGCGCGGCTGGGCAACCCGGACGGGCCGATCGCGGCCCATTTCCAAACCGTGGCGGAGCAGCATCTGCTGCTTGTGCCTGTTCCCGCCCTGGAACAGGCCCCGGGCCCCGCCCGTTCACGACGGCGGCGGGCATGACGCACGTATTTGCCCGGCTTGGGCGGGTCGTGACTGGCCATCCCCGCACGGTGGGTGCCGGGTTATTGGCCGCCCTAGTTTATGCTGTTTTGCCAGGCACGCTGCTGCCCGGCACGTTGCTGCCCACGGCGTTGCTGCCCAGCACGCGCGGCGTGATCGCATGGGATATCGGCAGCATCGGCCTGCTCGTGACCGCTGTCCTGATGTTCGCTCGCTGTCAGGGCGACGCGGCCATGGCCAACAACGCCGAACGTCAGGATGCGGGTGAGTGGACGATATTCGCCATCACATTGGCCGCAACCACCGCAAGCTTCGTGGCCGTGACTGTCGTGTTGCACGCCGTCAAGGATATGGAGCCCCTGCCACGCCAGCTGCACGTGGGCCTGGTGGCTGTCACGCTGCTGTTATCCTGGCTGATGAGCCACATCGTATTCGCCATCCGCTACGCCCATGAATATTACAGCCGGACGCCAGGGGCCGACAAAGTCGATGGCGGGCTGGAGTTTCCGGGGGATGGGTCGCCGGATTACTGGGATTTCGTCTACTTCGCCATCGTGATCGGCATGACGTTTCAGGTGTCGGACGTGCAGATCACGTCGCGGAAGCTACGGCGGCTGGCGACGGTCCACGGTTTGCTGGCATTCCTGTTCAACACCGTGATCGTGGCGTTGACGGTCAATATCGCTGCGGGGTTGCTGTAGTCTCGATAGCCAGGGGCGCGCAGTTGATACGCCCGGCCATGAGGCAATCCTCCAGCCGGGCCTGGTCGCGCATGTGGCGCATCATCAGCAAACCAAAGATTACGAGCGCCAGCATGAACGCCAGGCCGGCCAGGCTGGCCGTGACGCGGTTGGCCTCCACCTGGCTATCCTCCGTCCGGCGGGCTGGTATGGATTGGCGCATTTAACCCCTCCGCTCTCACCATAACGCCCGATCAGGCGCTGCGCCATTCACATCTGGAAACACGCATGTCCGCCGCGGCCACCTACCTATGTGCCGCCCATCCCGCGCTGGCAACGCTGATCGCCCGCATCGGCCCCTGCACCCACGCGCCGATCAAGCGGGAGCCGCATGAGGCCCTGGTACGGGCCATCGCGCATCAACAGCTGCATGGCCGCGCGGCCGAGGCCATTTTAGCCCGGTTCATCGCCCTGGGCCCCGGCCCGTTTCCATGCGCCGCTACCACCGCGGCACTGCCCGATGACGCGCTGCGCGGGTGCGGCTTTTCTGGCAGCAAGGTCGCTGCAATCCGCGATATCTGCGCCCGCACGCTAGACGGCACTGTCCCTACTAGCGTCCAAGCCGCAGCGCTCAGCGATGCCGAGTTGATCGACCGGTTGGTCACCATCCGCGGCGTTGGCCGCTGGACGGTCGAGATGGTCCTGATCTCTACCCTCGGCCGCGCAGACGTAATGCCGGTCGACGATTTTGGTGTGCGGGAGGGTTGGCGCTTGACCACGGGCGCCGCCACGCAACTGCGCCCGCGGGAGCTGGCAGCTGTTGCCCAAGATTGGTCGCCCTATCGCTCCACCGCCGCCTGGTATCTGTGGCGTGCGTCGGATGAGGGGAAAAAGGTCAAGCAGCCATGAACTTTTCAACCGCCGCCACAAAGGCATCCGGCGCATCCGCGTGTAACCAGTGCCCGGCATCGGGCAGCGTCGTGAACCGGATGGCCGGAAACAAGGCGCGTAACCGCGGCCGGTGCTCTGGCAGGACGTACTCCGACCGCTCCCCCAGGATCGACAAAGCCGGGCCGGGGTAGCTGCCAGTGACGTTCCATCCCTCGATCGATGGCAGCGCCGCCACAATCTGATCGAGACCGATGCGCCAGCCGGTGCCAGGGCGGAAGTTTTGCAGCAGGAACCCACGTAGGGCGGCCTCGGGGATCGTGGCCGCCAATGCCGCATCCGCTTGGGACCGGGATAGGCCGGGGATCAGCGCCTGCATGGCCGTACCGATGCCGCGAAAATGCGCGTCGTACGGCACTGGTGCGATGTCTGCCACGACCAGCCGGCCGAGCCGCCCGGGATGGAGCAGGGCGGCGGCCATAGCGACCTTCCCACCCATCGAGTGGCCGAGCACGGCGGGGCTCGATAGGCCGAGCGCGTCCATCGTCTCAATAAGGTCATGGGCCAGGGTGGGATAATCCATCGCCGCCGCGTGCGGGCTGCTGCCATGATTACGTAAATCAAGTGCCACGACCCGCCGGTCTTGTGCCAACCGGCGCTGCGCGACGCCGAAGTTACCCGCAGAGCCGAACAGCCCATGCAGCAGGACCAGCGGCGCACCAGTGCCCGTCCCTTGATCGACCGCGTGCAGGATCATTCAGCCTCCGGCATCAGCGCCCTGGGCGTCTGGATGGATAGCCTGCCACCACCGCACCACCCAGGATTAGCCCGGCACCCGTCACCATATCCCAACCCACCGGCTCATGCAGCCATACGGCCGATAGCACGACGCCGAGCGCGGGCGTGAGCAGGAAACCGATCGACGCCACCGAGACCGGCAGGGCCTGCTGCGCCTGCATCACGCACCAGCTGCCGATTGGCCCGGCCACCAGCCCGACTGCCAGCAGCGCCGTGGCCGACGATTGCGTCCATGCGCCGGCCCCGTGCGACAGCGCGCCGGGCAGCAGCAACAGTGTCGCGATCCCAAACGCCCATGGCATAAGGGCCAGCATACTTAGCCGGGGCGGCCAGCGCCGGATGATAACGATCGCCGCCGCCCAGAACGTCGCGGCCCCCAGCAGCAGCGCGTGCCCGGCCAGCACATGCGGCAGACCCCAATCGATCGCCCACGGCCCGCATAGGACAACGATACCCAGCGCTCCAAGTGCACAGGCAACCCAGCGCGACGCCGTCAACCGTTCGTGCAAGATCAAGACCGATAGCGGAACCGCAGGCACCAGCACCGCATTGGCCAATACGGACGTGCGGCCGGCACCAACCCAGGTGACGGCCGCGTGCGCCAATGCAAAAAATCCGCCCAACTGCAGCATGCCGAGTGCGAGCAGAGCCGGAATGTCGCGCCGCCCGGGCCGGACAAATCGCCCCGTTGCCGCCACGAAACACAGGCCAACCAGTCCCGATAATACGACCCGGCCCAGGGCGAACCACGCCGGCCCAGCCCCGTCCTGAACCGCCATCCGGGTCAAGGGCCATGCCCCGCCCAGCAGCACGACAGCTACGCCCAGTTGCAAAATGGCGCGCGATGACGGGTCCGGCGTCGGCATTCCCCTGCGTAGCCCCGCCCGGCGGACTGCGCCAGGCCCGTGATGGCCGCAAACGCTCCACTCAGCCCAGCAGGGTCGCGTCCAACACGCTGTCGGTGGCTGTGAGGTTCAAGGGGGCCAGAGACCCATCACAGGTGGTGTGTAGCGTGGCCCATGCACCGCGCTCCAGCTCCTGCCAGGCCAATAGGCTGATCGCCGGGCCGAGCCGGGCATCGGCGGCGAACAGCGGGCCGAACGGTGGGTCGACCGGTTGGCCGAAGTGGGGGTAGTCGGCGGCGGTCACCACCACCAGCCTTGCGGCCCAGGGGCGCAAATGCACCGATAGGGCGGCAGCCAGCGCGCCAGCGCCCCCCGGTACCAGGATGTGGGTGGGTGGGTGCCCCTCCCAATTATCCAGGGCGGCATCTGCTGCGAGGCGATAGGCCTGCATGATCTCCCGCGGGGTTTCGGTGTAGCCGGGCGTCGCGATGGGGCTGATCCACGCACCCGCGGCCGGGTCCCGGGTCCAGGCCGCGCCCCAGGCTGACGCTGCAGCGCGCACCCCGGCCGCGTGGGTGCCGTCGGAGACGCTGGCAAGCATCACGCCTGCGCCGTCCCGCTGCCATAGGGCGGCGCCCTGCCCGCTATGCCGGCCCAGTGCCGCCAGCACGACCTGCATCGCCCCATATGCGCCGCCAAGCGCCGTAATGCTGCCGCCCCATAATCCGCCATCGTCCAAAGTCGCATAGCGCGCGACCGACAGCGCCGCCGCGCGGTCCGGATCGTCGCGCAGCACGACATCGCCCCGCCCGGGCCAGGACGCCAGCGTCTCCTGCGCCCGACGCCACCCGCCAGATGGCAGCACAACCAGGCCCGGCGTCCCATGGTGCGGATTTAAGTTCAATTGCATGTTGCCACTTTGCACGAGCCTTTGCCGCGCGCCCACCCTTGCCCTGTACCACGGCCTGACGCATGTAGGTGATGCCGCGCCGATGACCGGTGCTGTGGTGGCCCCCATGTCCTTGTTCACCAGTCGTGCCGCGTCCGTTACGCGCCCCGCCCGTCCACGGCGGCGGCTGGATACGGTTGTGGCCAACGTTCCGCGAACCCTGCGGGCCCTGGTCCGGGCTGATGAGACGTGGCTTGTCGTGCTGGCCGCTTGTGTCGGTCTTGGTGCCGGCCTGATCGTTGTCGGCATGTCCGACGTAGCCCAGTTCATGCACCGCACCTTCTTTCATCTACCGTCGGGCAGCTATCTGTCATCAACGCTGCGGCTAGACCCCATGTTGGCGCTTGCGGTCCCGGCTGGCGGCGGCTTGGTGCTTGGCATCGCCAGCTGGGCGCTGAATCGCTGGGCGCCGCGCCGCACCGTCGACCCGATTGAGGCGAATGCCCTGTATGGCGGCCGCATGTCGCTGCGCGACAGCGCGGTCGTCGTGGGACAGACCGTTTGGTCCAACGGCGTTGGCGCATCCGTGGGGCTGGAGGCTGGGTATGCCCAGATCGGATCAGCCATCGCCTCCTGGCTCGGCCGAGGCTTCCGGGTGCGCCGCAATGATTTGCGCCTGCTGGTCGGGTGCGGCGCGGCAGGGGCCATCGCGGCAGCGTTTAATGCGCCGCTGACGGGTGCGTTCTATGCGTTTGAACTGGTCATCGGCACCTATTCGTTGGCCACCTTGGCACCCGTCGTCATGGCCGCTATCTGCGCCGTATCTGTCAGCCGGGTCCTGGGTGGCGGTGAGGTTGGGTTCGACATCCGGGTGCCCACATCGATCGAGGCCGTCGACTACGTGCCCATCCTGGCCCTGGGTATGCTCTGCGCCCTGGGTGGCATCGCGCTGATGCGGGGCGTGACGGTTGTCGAGGACCTGTTCCGCCGCAGCCGAGTCCCGGCCTGGATCCGGCCGGCGCTGGGTGGGTTGGCTTTGGGAGGCATGGCGTTGTGGACACCCGCAGTAATGTCGTCTGGACACTCGGCCCTACGGGTCATGCTGGATGCACCGTACGGGCTACAGCAGATTGGCGTGCTGATCGTTCTAAAAGCTTTGGCTTCGGCGATCAGCATCGGCTCCGGATTTCGCGGCGGGCTATTTTTTGCCTCGCTATTTCTGGGCGCATTGGTGGGCAAGCTGTTTGCGGGGTTGCTGGCACTAGTGACGGTCGTGCAAGCGTTGCCGGCCGTCGTGTGCGCGCTGGTGGGCATGAGCGCTCTGGCCGTCGCCGTCGTGGGCGGGCCATTGACGATGGCGTTTCTTGCGCTCGAAAGTACCGGGTCGCTTCCCATGACCGTCGCCGTGCTGGCCGCCAGCGTCGTCAGCGCCATCACCGTTCGCCGCACGTTCGGCTACAGCTTTGCCACCTGGCGTTTCCACCTGCGGGGTGAAGCGATCCGCAGCGCCGTCGACGTTGGCTGGATGCGAAACCTGACCGTCGGCCGAATGATGCGGCGCGAGTTCCGGATCGTGCGGTCCGACATGTCGCTGTCCACGTTTAAGCGGGAGTTTGCGCTGGGGTCGATCGGCCGGGTCATCGCCGTAGATCAGGGCGATCGCTACGCCGGCATCCTTGCCACAAGCGAGGGATACGCCGCGCCCGAAACGACAGAAAAGCTGGCCGAGATCGTGCACCACAAAAAAACCGTGCTGCTGCCGCAAATGACGATCAAGGAAGCCGTTCAGTTATTCGAGCAGACTGAGAGCGATGAACTAGCCGTGGTCGACAGCGCCGAAGGTATGAAGGTAATCGGCGTGCTGACAGAACAGTACGCGCTGCGACGTTACTCGGAAGAGTTAGACCGGCGCCGACGGGAGCTAAGCGGCGAATAGGGTCTTGAACGGCATTTTGCGATACCAAACTATATCAGGCTCGCGGTGCCCATTGGGGCTGCGGGGCCTGAGCCGGGCTGGCCCATGTGGCAGTCCATGCGACCTTGCTCTCTTTTGGAGGTTTACCATGACGTACGACTTCACACCGCTATTCCGTACCGCGATTGGCTTCGACCGTTTGGCCCGCTTGGCCGATACTGCCAGCGCCGTACAGACCAGCTATCCCCCTTATAATATCGAACGGACGGGCGATGACGCCTACCGGCTGACCATGGCCGTCGCTGGCTTTGGCCAGGACGACCTGGAAATGGTGGTTCGCGAAAGCACGCTGATCATCACCGGCCGGGTTAAGGCCGAACAGCCTGCTGGCGAAATGCTGCATCGCGGCATTGCCGGCCGCGCTTTTGAGCGGCGGTTCACGTTGGCCGACCACATGGTTGTGGACAGCGCGGAACTGCTAAACGGCCTGTTGCACGTAAACCTGCGCCGTGAAGTGCCGGAGTCGTTGAAGCCCCGCACCATCGGCATCAAGCAGGGCATTGCACAGACGGTGATTGCCAACGACACCCAGGCCCAAGCGGCCTAGTGGCCTTCACGCGGAAGGTGTGAGGTAGGGGTTGATGGCGTTTAAGAGGGCCGGGCGTCACTGCCCGGCCCCACTTTATTTCCGGAAGAGGTTTTCTGCGACACTGGCCTGCGCGCGCCGTTTCCCAATCGCCTGCTCGGCCCGCGCAACCTCGGCCTTCAGTTCGGCAACATAAGCCTGCAATTCGGCCACGCCGAGCGGGTCCAGCAGCGGCAATTCGACCCGGCGCGCCCGGGGCAGTTCGTCGTCCAAAATATCCTCCGTGGGATGCAGGGCGGATATGCGTACCAAGTGTCGGATAAGAATGGAAAGTTATTGACCCCCTGGGCGGGCTAGGCCCATACCGGCCCCAGTTGACCGAACCAAGTCTACCCAAAAACCCGGCCGCGTATTGCGGACCCAAGGATTGCACCATGAGCCTGCCCCTGATGCCCAAGGCGACTGCCGTATGGTTGATCGACAAGACCGCACTGACATTCACGCAAATCGCCGAGTTCTGCGGCATGCACCCGCTGGAAGTGCAAGCGATTGCCGATGGTGAAGTGGCACAGGGAATCGTCGGCTACGACCCGGTCGCCAACATGCAGGTGACAGCCGAGGAGATTGCACGTTCTGAAAAGGACCCGGCTGCGCGCCTCAAACTGATTCTAGCCGGCAATCCGATCAATAAGCGGTCGAAGGGTGCACGCTACACTCCGGTTGCCAAGCGTAACGACCGGCCTGACGCAATTGCGTTCGTGCTGCGGACCTATCCGCACGTGAGCGAGGCGCAGGTGATCAAACTGCTCGGCACCACCAAGGATACCATCCAGAAAGTGCGAGAGCGGAGCCACTGGAACAGCGCCAACATCAAGCCGCGCGACCCGGTTATTCTGGGCCTCTGCACGCAGGCCGACCTGAATGCAATGGTGCAGGCCGCCAACGACCGTATGGTCCGCGACGGACAAACCCCGCCGGCGCCGCCTGCACCGCTGGTGGATAGCGAGCAGGCTGCCTAAAACAGCGCCTGCGCGACCATCGCCGCACCCTCCGTCTGGAGGCGGGCGCGGCTGGAGTCGTTCGTGTAAAACATGTGACCGCCGGGTAGCGCCAGCAGCGTCGCCCGGCTGGCCAGTGCCGGTGCAAGCTGATCCAGAATTAGTTTGCTGGTAAAGTAAGGCGTCACCAGGTCGTACAAGCCATGTACGATTTCCACACGCAAGTCCGGATCGACGCCCAGGGCGTCCCGTAACGCGCCCACGCTCTCCGCCGCACCCTGCCGGCCGCCATAGTTCCACGCGCTGAACACCGCCCCGTTCAGGATTTCGTAACGGGGGGCCGGCGCACCCTCCGCATGCCAGCCGAGTTTGTCAGCATACAGGCTCGCGGCGGCGGCGGTAACGGGCGCCTTCAACGCGTCGACCACCGGATCCGGCACGCGCACGTATTGCGCGGTCGGCATCGGGTCGATGCCGGTAATCGTCAAATCATAGGCGCTGCCGACCCGGCCGGGTTCATGCTCCCGCTGCATGGTCCACCAATCGATCCGGCCGCCACGCCGGGTAACCAATGCGGGGTCTAGGCCGGTCAGTGCCGTCATACGCTCCGCCATGCGGGCCACCGCCGCCGGGTCGCCGGGGCCGCGCATGAAGTCGGCTATGTAGGGGCCGGAGGCATACGCTTCGGCGTCCAGATCCCGTTCGGTCGCGTGGCGGTTGGCGGCAGCCAGTGATGGGATGCGCGTTACCCAGGAATAGGGCTGCCATTCACTATCCCAGGCGTTGAAGTCCAACACGGGGGAAATCAGCATGACACCCCGTAGTGCCACGCCCTCGGTATCCGCTAATCGCCGGGCCAGGCGGGGGCCGCGAAAGCCGCCATAGCTTTCACCGACCAGCAGTTTCGGGTTTGTCAGACGCCCGTTTGCCTCCAGCCAGCGGCGGATTACGGTTGCCAGCGCATCGATGTCGCCAGCGGTCGACCAGTACTTCCGCCGCATTTCATCCGTGGTCGCCAGCAGGGAGCTATACCCCGTCCCCGGCGGATCGAGGAACACTAGGTCCGTAAAGCCGAGCCAGGTTTGCTCGTTCGGGATCAGCGTCGGGTCGAGGCTTGGGGGAAGCACTCCGTTCTGCGGCAGCTTTACGCGCCAGGGACCGATCGCCAGCAGGTTCAGCCACGCCGATGCCGAGCCGGGGCCGCCATTGATGACAAACGTCACGGGCCGGCCGGTTTGCGGCACATTTTCCAGCAGGAACGCGGTCGTGACGATATCCGCCTCCGCCGTCGTGCCTGCCGACAGGCGGTGCGTGCTTACGATGGCGCGAAATGACAGGTTACGGTCTGAGAAATCGACCTGCTGCTGCGTCGTGCGATCGGGCGGCGGCGGCTTCACGGCCGGCGTTGGCTGCGCCCCAGCGGCAAACGGGATTAACAGCGCTGCGATAATCCAAACCCGCATGGACGCCCTCGGAATCTCTAGTAGCGCACCATGGCGCAGCCGGACGCTCGCCTCAAGCCTTGCCGGGGCTTAGCGCAGCTCGCCGGAGCGCACGCTTCCTATCGCGTTCTGCAGCACGTTCACGATTGCCTCGTCCCCCATCGTCCGGGAAAGCAGACCGATCGAGCCACCCAGCAATGCCGACGCAATGGCAATCGGCGACAGATTTTGGCCGGCCATGTACTCGATCGCCTTGTCGACAACCGCGCCGGCATGGTTCAAATCGGCCGGCGGGGCATCCGGGTCGGACATCAGGCAACTCCTTCGGGAATAGGCATAACAATGGCCGGCTCGTCTGGCTGGGGCGCGGTGTCTAACGGGTCGACGGCCTGCTGCTCCGCCTGCAGCGCCCACATCCGGGCGTACAGGCCATGCTGCGCCAGTAACGACGCATGGGTGCCGCGTTCGGCAACTGTCCCCTCGGCCAGCACGATAATCTCATGCGCGTCTACGACCGTCGACAACCGGTGCGCGATAACGAGTGTTGTGCGGTTGGCGGCGACGGTCCGAAGTGCCGCCTCAATCTCCCGCTCCGTCCGGCTATCCAGCGCGCTGGTTGCCTCATCCAAAATCAGGATGCGCGGGTCTTTCAGGATGGTCCGCGCAATGGCGACGCGCTGTTTCTCACCCCCCGACAGCTTCAACCCGCGCTCGCCAACGCGCGTCGCGTAACCCTCCGGCAGGCGCTGAACGAAGTCGTGGACCTGAGCCAACCGGGCCGCCTGTTCGATCTCGGCCTGGGTAGCGCCGGGGCGGCCATAGGCAATGTTGTAAGCGATTGTATCGTTAAACAGCACCGTATCCTGGGGCACGACGCCGATTGCGGCCCGTAGGCTCGACTGGGTCAGGTCGCGGACGTCAACGCCATCGATCGTGACGGCGCCCTGGTTCACGTCATAGAATCTGAACAGCAAACGGCTTATCGTACTTTTGCCGGCGCCGGTCGGCCCGACGATTGCCAGTTTGGACCCGGCTGGTGCCTCGAAGCTCACACCCTTAAGGATCGTGCGGTTTGGATTATAGCCAAACACGACGCCATGGAACGCGACCGACCCGGCCGCGGTGGCTGTCGGATGCAGCGGTAGCACAGCCGCGCCGGGCCGGTCAGCCACTTCCTGATTGACGTTAAGCAGACGAAACATTTGCTCCATATCCACCAGGCCCTGCTTGATCTCCCGGTACACGAAGCCGAGGAAATTGAGCGGCTGGTACAGTTGCATCAGGTAGGTGTTAACCAAAACGAACTGCCCAACCGTCATGGACTTGTCCTGAACACCCCACGCCGCCATCAGCATAACTAGGCCGAGGCCGGCTGCGATGATGAACGCCTGGCCCAGGTTCAGCATGTTCAGCGTAACCTGCGACTTGACTGCCGCCCGTTCATAGCGGGCCCGGGCGCCGTCGAATCGCGCAGCCTCATGCGCCTCGTTACCAAAATATTTCACGGTTTCGAAGTTCAGCAGACTATCCACGGCCTTTGTTTGCGCATCCGTGTCCGTATCGTTCATCGCCCGGCGGAAGCGGACCCGCCAATTTGTAAAGATGAACGTGAACGTTATGTATAAGCTAACCGCCAGGAAGGTAACAGCCGCAAAACGCCAGTCGAACATATGCCATAGAATGCCGGTAACCAGCACAACCTCCAGCAACGTCGGCACGATGTTGAACACTGCCAGGCGCAGCACACTTTCAATGCCACCCGTACCCCGTTCGATTGACCGCGACAGGCCGCCCGTTTGCCGATCGAGATGAAACCGTAGCGATAGGCGGTGCAAATGCTGGAACGTTTGCAGCGCCACCTTTCGCACCGTCGCCTGCTGCACGGACGCGAACACCGCATCCCGCAATTCCCCAAACCCGGCGGACGCGACGCGCAGCGCCGCATAGGCGACGATCAGCGATATCGGGATCGTCAACACGCTATCCTTGGGCGCCAGCGCGTCCACGGCCTGGGAGTACACGATCGGGATGTACACCGTCGCGGCCTTCGCCAGCACCAGGAACAGTGCTGCCAGGACCACTCGCACATGGGCCCCACGGTCACCAGCTGGCCATAAATACGGCACAAGGGAGCGAATGGTTGCAAAGCCGGAGCGTTGGGCAACCGCGTTCGGCAGCGCGATTTGGGGAGTGGTCTCGGCAGGTCTCATACCGCGTATGTGGCGGCTGGGGCAGGCCAGGGGAACCCCAGACTTCTGTCGCAACTGCGGTTATGGTGCGCGTAATGACATTTCTGGATCACATTCGGGCCTGCAACTCTGCAATTTTCCCGGGCGGGCGGGTTCGGTTGGCCGTGGACGGCGCGTCCGTGGGGTGGATGACGCCGGCTGTGGCGGCGCACGTGCGGGCCCTAGGCGGGACCGGGGATGACCCGGTCTGTGTGGGTGCCGCAGTGTTGCCCGGCGTCGGACGGGCTTTGGTGGATGCTGGGGTGGGCCGCTGGCGGAATGAAGCGTTCGACGTCCGCGCCGATCCCGACGGCCCGGTCCTGTCGACCATCGATCGCGGCCTGCTGCCGGCGCTGGGCCTACGCGCGGTCGGCGCGCACCTGAACGGGTTAGTGCATCGCGCCGACGGGCCCTGGCTGTGGGTCGCACGCCGCTCCGCCAACAAACTGCTGGACCCCGGCAAGCTGGACCATATTGCCGCAGGCGGCGTGGCGGCCGGGTCAACCCCGTGGGACACGCTGCTGAAAGAGGCCGAGGAGGAGGCAGGGCTTTCCCCCGCACTGACCGCGGGCGCCCGTAATGCCGGTTGGATCGACTACGCGATGGCCCGGACAGAGGGACTGCGCCGCGACCGGCTATATATTTACGACCTAGACCTGCCCGAAGATTTCGTACCCGAACCGCGGGATGGTGAGGTTGAGGCGTTCGAACTTTGGCCCCTGCCGGCGGTCATGGACCGCGTACGACAGACCGCCGACTTCAAGTTCAACGTCAACCCGGTCCTGATCGACCTATTTCTGCGCATGAACATTCTGCCTGCCACGGAGGCTGTTCAACTGCGGCAGGCATTGCGTCAGGGCTCTCAATTAACGAATTAAGCTGTTCTAGAATATCGATGTCTAGAGCACGATCTCTCGGACAATCGACTTCGATCGGTCGAAACGTGCTCTAGACCCGCGCCGCGACCTTCGCATTGTCGCGCCGTACCTTGTCCACGGCTGCCCGGGCCGCGCCGGTGGCGGTAAACAGCTCCAGCGTGTCCATGTCATCGTCCTGCACGGGGCGGAGGGCCTGATCCATGTACGCGCGTGCAGCATGCTTATCCCGCTTGAGCTCGCGGCGCACCCGCGCAAGGCGGAGGATCTGCACGCCGATGCGCACATGCTTCTCAATCACCTCCCACACAGTACGGGGATAAAATACGAGCGGGCTTTCGGTCGGCATGCCCGGCCGGCGATCCGTTCGGACCTTACGCCGTAAATAGCCGCCCTGCAGGGGATGCACCTTTTCCAGCGTGACCGTGCCCCAAAACCAAAGCAGCAAAAACATCATCTTACCGGGACTGATGCGGGTTGCCGCCGCACGTCGCATGATGGTCGCCATGTGCTCGGGCGTATAATACTCGCGCCACGCCATAGCGTACGCTTCTTCCCACTGGGCCTTGCTCATCTTCGGATGCGCTGTGCAGGCATGTTCCAAATCGTACTTGTTCATATCGGGCTCCATCGCGACGCCCTTGGTGAACAATGTCTTATGGTCCTCCGACCCGGGCAGGGGCGTTAGAAAGAAGAACTCCAGCAGGTCGAGCGGTAGCTCACGCTTGATGATGCCAATGTCGCGCCGGATACTTTCGGGCGTGTCATCGGGGAATCCGAGGATGTAACCGGCATAGGTGAAGCAACCGACCGCCTTCCAGGCCAGCAGCATTTCCCGATATTCGCTAATGCGGTTCTGCTTTTTCTTGGCCGCAATCAGGTTATCGGGGCTGATGGTTTCCAGCCCGATAAACACCCGCGTCACGCCAGCGCGGGCGGATTTTTCCACGAAACCCGGTATTTTATGGCACAGCGTATCGACCTGGATAATGAACCGGAACGACAGGTCCTCGGCCTCCCGGATGGCGATCAGCCGGTCGAAGATCGGCTCCCAGTTTCGATTGCGGGCAAAATTGTCGTCGGTGATAAAAAACCGGTCTACGCCCTGCGCCAGGTTGCGCCGGATCAGGTTCTCCACGTCCTCCGGCGTGCGGAAGCGGGATTTGCGACCCTGCACATTGATGATCGTGCAGAATGAGCACTGGAATGGACAACCGCGTCCGGCGTCGAACGAGGATATGCGGCCACCCGTCCGTTGAATCCGCTCGGGCGGCAGTAGCGGCGGCGGTGCGCCCTCCAACCCCGGCAGATCGTTCATGTAGTTATAGATTGGCTTAAGTGCTCCAGCCGCGGCGTCGATCAGGACATCATCGAGCCTGCCCTCTGCCTCGCCGGCAAATAACGAGATGCCGAGGTCCAACGCTTCCTGCAAGTCGGGCTGCACACCGGGCAGCATCGCCATACAACCAGACACATGAAAGCCGCCGATCGCGACCTGAATGCCAGCCTCACGCAGTGGCCTGGCGAGGTCCATGGCGCGGGGAAACTGGTTGGACTGTACGCCGACCAAGCAAACGAGCCCGGTATTACCAGATGCGCGAATGTCGCGGATGATTACGTCGGGACGTATGCGGGTATTCGTCTCATCCGCCTCGAAAATATCGATGGGTGTGCCCTGCAACACGTCCCGATCCCGGCAGTCCAGCGCCAAGCCATACAGCGCCGCAAGTGTGTTGGACGGAATGGCAGAACGATACCACTGAATGACGTAGCCATCGTCGTCGTAATGGGACGGCTTGATTAGATGCAGCTGAAATCGAGCCTTAGAGGTCGATGGGTATCCTGGGTTCATCCAGTCGTGATACGGGCTCGGCTTCACCTTTGAAAGAAGATTCGTTCCGCATTAATTATTGCCGGCCTGTCTGGGCGCGCCCGGTCGCCGCTGGATCAATGCTCGGGCGGAGCGACGCCGATCGGGATTTCGCGCGACTCGGAAGCCTGTTCGGCCGCGGCCTGCTCCGGTCCATCCTGGTCCCCATCATCGTCCATGTCGTCCAGCACGTCACGCACCGGGCGATTACGGCTGTCGCTCGTCTGCGGCTCGTTCCGCAACTCCGGCCGGGGTTCCTGGCGTTGGTCGGGCTGCTCCGGCTGATCGCGATAACGCTGGCCCGGCTGACCTTGGCCCTGGCCTTGCCCCTGAGTTTGCGGTGCCTGTGCCTGCGCCGCCAAATTCATAGCGTTCAATATGCGGAAATAGTGCTCGGCATGCTGGAAATAGCTTTCGGCCATAACCCGGTCGCCCGAGCTGGTCGCATCCCGCCCAAGCTGCAAGTATTTCTCGAACAACTGCTGCGACGTGCCGCGGACCCGCAAATCTGGCCCGATGCTATCGAACACATGGTTGCGGTTGAGGGGCACGTTACCGCTTTGATGCCGGATCGGCCCGCCACCGCCGCCGCCGCCGCCTGGACCGCCGCGGTGGTTACGACCGCGCATACGCTTCATATTCATCCGTCCGGAGCACTTTCCTGTTCGGGCAGTCTATCTGTTTCAGGGTGCGTTGCCCGCGTTGTCGCGGCACAGGGGCACGGGGGTGCGCCACAACATCCAGAACCGCACTACACTGGTGGCGTGGTGTGCGCAAGCGTTACCGCCGGATAACAACCGCCCGGCCGATCCCAGCCAGGTCGGGGACAATCTGCCCACCCCCCGCCATTGCCGCCACGGCATCGGCCTGGTCATACCCAACCTCCAGCACGGCCGTCCCACCAGGGGTCAAAAGCCGGGGCAACAGTGCCAGGATCGCCCGGTATGCGTCCAAGCCATCGGCACCACCGTCGAGTGCCCGCGCCGGCTCGAACAACCGCACATCCGGCGCCAACCCGGCGAGGTCGCCAGACCGGATGTAGGGGGGGTTGCTCAGCACGAGGTCGAAATGCCCGGCAACCGAGTCTGCCCACGACCCACAAACGAACGCACACCGCCCAGCCAGCCCCAGCGACGCCGCGTTGCCATGCGCCAGCGCCGCCGCATTCGGGGACAAGTCGACACCCAAACCCCACGCCGCCGGACGCTCATGTAGCACTGCCAGCAGCAAACAGCCCGTTCCCGTGCCCAAATCCAGCACCCGCGCTGGGGCCGGGCACACATCGAGGGCCGCCTGCACCACCGTCTCACTATCGGGGCGGGGCAGTAGCGTGTGGCGGTTTACGCGAAACGACAGGCTCCAAAACTCTGCACACCCGGCAATCAGCGCCACCGGTTCATGCCCGGCCCGGCGGTCCAGCGCCGCCTGATACCGAGCCCCATCGACCGGATACGCCGGGTCCCGCAATAGGTCCGTGAGGGTCAGTGCCGCCGTATGCGCTAGCAGCAGCCGCGCCTCGCGCCGGGGATTGTCCAGATGGGCCAGGACCGCGGCACCGTGTTGCAGCGCCTCGGCAACCGTCACTCCTGCGCCGCGAGTCGTGCGGCCTGGTCCTCTGCCGTCAACCGGTCGACGATTTCATCGAGGTCGCCCTGCATGATCCGGTCGATCTTGTGCAGCGTCAGCTCCACCCGGTGGTCACTGACCCGGCCCTGCGGAAAGTTGTAGGTGCGGATGCGTTCACTACGATCACCTGTGCCAACCTGGCTTTTACGATCCGCGGCCCGGGTGTTCGCGAGTGACGCGCGCTGCGCCTCATACAGCCGGGCGCGTAGGATCTTCATGGCCTTCGCACGATTCTTGTGCTGGCTCCGCTCCTCCTGCATCGCGACCACGACGCCCGAGGGGATATGCGTGATGCGAACCGCACTCTCGGTCTTGTTTACGTGCTGACCGCCGGCGCCTGACGCCCGATAAACGTCTATGCGCAGATCGGTTTCGTTGATCTCGACATCGACCTCTTCCGCTTCCGGCAAAACGGCAACGGTGACGGTACTGGTGTGAATACGGCCCTGGCTTTCTGTTGCCGGAACGCGCTGTACGCGATGAACACCGCTTTCGTACTTCAATCGCGCAAATACGTTGCGACCAGTTATTTCGGCAACACCCTCTTTGATGCCACCCAGGCCAGTATCGGCGTACTCCATAATTTCAACGCGCCAACCTTTTGACTCAGCATACTTGGTGTACATTTGGAATAACTCGGCCGCGAACAGCCCGGCCTCATCACCACCAGCCGCCGGGCGGATTTCTAAGATGGCCGATCGCGCATCGGCCTCGTCCCGCGGCAGCAGCGCCAGGCGGATTTCGTGGCGTAGGGCGGGCAGCCGGTCTTTCAGATCATAGATTTCGGCCTCGGCCAGGTCTTTGAACTCGGGGTCGGCCAGCATCGCTTCCGCGTCGGCATGGGCGCGTTCGGCCTCCCGCAGCTCGCCAATCCGGGTGACGATCGGGTCCAACTCGGCCAATTCCTTACTGGCGCGGGAATAGCCGTCGCCGCTTACGCCCTCACTAAGCATGGCATTCAGTTCGGCGGCGCGACCGACGATGCGGTCTAGTTTGTAGTCGAGGCTACCGCTCACGCCAAATGCGCCGCCACCGCGTCTAGGGCGATTTCGGTCTGGGTTCCGGTCGCAAGGTCCTTAACCTGCGCTACGCCCCGGGCCAGTTCGTCGGCCCCCAGGATCACGGCCGCGCGAGCACCGATGCGGTTGGCGCGTTCCAGCCGCCGCTTCATTGGGCCGCGATAGCCCATTTCAGCGCGCACACCGGCGGCCCGCAATTTTTGTAGCAGGGTTGTGGCGGCCGCCTCCTCCCCCTCACCCATCGGTATTACGGCTACGGGTGCAGGTGCTGGGGGCGGTGCGGCCATCAGCATCGACAGCCTCTCGATCCCCGCCGCCCAGCCCACAGCGGCGACGGCCGGGCCGCCCATTTGCTGAACCAACCCGTCATAACGCCCGCCCGCCATAACCGTCCCCTGCGCGCCCAGGCGGTCGGTTACGAACTCGAACGCCGTGTGATTGTAGTAATCTAGGCCGCGGACGATGCGGGGGTTTTCGCGGAATGGTACGCCGTACCGAACCAGGGCACCGCGTAGCCGGTCGTAGAATTGGCCCGCGTCCGGGGTCAAGGACGGCGCAATTGTCGGTGCGTCGGCCAGCAGCGCGCGATCGGCCGCGTCCTTGCTGTCGAGAATACGCAGCGGGTTACGTGCCAGCCGCTCCTGACTTTCAACCGATAATGCCGCCCGGTGCTGCTCGAAATACGCCACCAACGCCGCCCGGTACGCATCCCGGCTCTCCCGGTCGCCCAGCGTGTTGATCTCCAGCGTCACGCCCTCGGCTACGCCCAGGCGCTGCAAAATGTCCCAACCCAGCGCGATCACTTCCGCATCGGCGCCGGGTTCGGAGGGGCCGATAAGCTCCGCGCCGATCTGGTGGAACTGGCGATACCGGCCCTTCTGCGGACGCTCGTACCGGAACATTGGCCCGGCGTAGAACACTTTCTGCGGCAAGGATTGCGTCAGGCCATTGCTAACCAGCGCCCGGCAAATGCCCGCCGTCCCCTCGGGCCGCAACGTCACACTATCGCCGCCACGGTCAGGGAACGAGTACATCTCCTTCGTCACCACGTCCGACGTGTCACCGAGCGTACGGGCGAAGACGGACGTGTCCTCCAATAAAGGCGTGGCCCATTCATCCAGGCCATACAGGGCGGCGGTGCTGCGGGCGATGTTGACGACATGGGCGTACCGGCGCTGATCGTCACCGATCAGATCGCGCATGCCGCGAACGGGCTGTAGGTCGGCCATTACTCCGCAGCGACTGGCAGCGCGGCCTGCAGTTCCGCGGCCCGGCGCTCTACCTGTTGCACGATGTGCTCCACCATGTCGCCGCCATCGATCGTGTGGTCGGTACGCCCAGCGTGGTACACCATGTGCTTGCCCGCCCCACCGCCGGTGACGCCGATATCGGTCATCAGCGCCTCACCAGGGCCATTGACCACGCAGCCGATGATGCTGAGCGTGATCGGCGTGCGGATATGCGCCAGCCGCTCCTCCAGCGCCGCCACCGTCTGGATCACATTGAACCCCTGCCGCGCGCAGCTGGGGCAGCTGATGATCTTCACGCCGCGATGCCGGATACCGAGCGATTTTAGGATGTCCCAGCCGACGCTCACTTCCTCTTCCGGTTCCGCGCTCAGCGACACACGCAGTGTATCGCCGATGCCGGCCCATAGCAGGCTACCCAGGCCGATCGAGCTTTTGACCGTCCCTGCCCGCTTCGTCCCCGCCTCGGTAATGCCGATGTGCAGGGGGTGATCGCATTGCTCCGCCAGTTGTTGATACGCGGCGACGGCCATGAACACGTCCGACGCTTTTACCGATATCTTGAATTCGTGGAAATCGTGGTCCTGAAGGATTTTGGCATGTTCTAGCGCCGATTCCACCAGCGCCTCCGGATTAGGCTCGCCGTATTTTTCCAGCAAATGCCGCTCCAACGACCCGGCGTTCACCCCGATCCGCATGCTGCAGCCATGGTCGCGCGCGGCCTTTACGACCTCCCGCACCCGCTCCGCGCTACCGATGTTGCCAGGATTGATGCGTAGGCACGCGGCACCGGACTGCGCGGCCTCGATCGCGCGGCGGTAGTGGAAGTGGATATCGGCCACGATCGGCACGTCCACCTGTCGGACGATGTCCTTCAACGCCAGCGCACTTTCCTGATCGGGGCAGGACACGCGGACGATGTCGACGCCCGCTTCCTCACTGCGCCGGATTTGGGCGACCGTGCCGGCCACGTCGGTCGTCAGCGTGTTGGTCATGGTCTGCACGGTAATCGGCGCATCACCGCCCACGGGCACACGACCGACCATGATCTGGCGGGACTTGCGGCGTTCGATGTGCTGGTAGGGACGGTAGCTGCTCATATCCGGCTCCGGTTCGGGCTCCACCGGGTCAGGTGGGATGAGAGGGTGGGCGTTGCCAGGCTTATTTGGGACGCGGGCCCTAGCGAATACTGTCGCTGATCGCGTCGGATGGCGGCCGGGCGACAGGCGGTGCGGGCCGGGGGGCGGGT
Source organism: Rhodospirillales bacterium (assembly GCA_043788425.1). Taxonomy (GTDB): domain Bacteria; phylum Pseudomonadota; class Alphaproteobacteria; order Acetobacterales; family Acetobacteraceae; genus JANPPS01. The sequence continues at coordinate 12,638 of JAYVTX010000058.1, read as the reverse complement.
TTGGGTACGGCGAACGCGGCACCGGGTTTGACGGCATCGACATCGACCGGAATGTCCCGGCGCACCAGGCCGTTGGCACCCATTGACGGGCTAGCCACGCCATCCACCACCAGCTCTGTCCCGCCCGCATTGCCAGTGGTCAGCAGCAGCACGCCACGCGGCATCGGCCAGCTTTCACCGGCGCGCATAACGCGGTTCAACAACAGGCCACCCTGCTTCTCCTTGACCTGTATGTAACTGTCCGCCTTGACCCGCAGCATCACCCGGCTGGTTTCTGCAGGCGCGGCGGGCATCGGCACAACGGCCGCCTGGACCGGCGCGGGTATGGGTGGGGCCACGGTGACAATCGGCCCGGGTATCGCCGCCGTACCCCCTGGCGGCAGGATAGACGCAACCTGCGGCGATGGATTGGACGCCGGACGCGATGGCTCGGCTAAGGGGGCTAGGCGCTCCGGCACGGCTGCAACCTGCTCGACCGGGACGCGCGTATCGCCGGAATAGCGGTACCACACGGCATACGACCCGGCGGTCAACAGCGCGCCCAGCAGTAGCACTGCGCCGACGGGAACCCCCCGCTCCGGCACTGGTGCCGGAAATTCCAGCTCGGTTTTGCGGTTTACATGCTGTGCTTCGTCTTTGAACCTGCGGCTGATTTCCGCAGGGTCTAGGCCGAGGGCTGTGGCGTAGGTGCGTACAAAGCCCACGGCGTAGGCGTTGCCCGGCAACTCGGACAGGCGGCCATCCTCGATAGCCTCAAGGTAGGGTTGGCGAATGCGCAGCGTGCCAGACACGTCTGAGAGGGACCAGCCATGCCACTCCCGCGCCGCCCGCAGGTCACCGCCCACGCGGCTATTGCCGAATTGGTCGGGGCCGGCCACCGACATGGGGGCGGGCGCTTCGGTAAGGCGGTCGGGATCGTGTAACACGGCGCTGTCTTACTCCCAGGCATTACGATTGCCAACGTGATCCGCGGCGGCCATGTCGGGCGCATTCCGACGGTGAGCATAAGCAGGGCGACGGGGCCGTTTCCGCAGGCGCAACGCTGGCGGCACTTCGGTCCGGATAGATAGACGGCACGGCCCAACCGGCTATTGCCCTCCCGGCCACCGATATCGTCCACGCGGTCGAGGCCGGTGCATGACCCGCGGCAGCATCGCGCTAGACATCCACCCCATGCTCCCGCGCCCAGCTCACCACCGGCCCCCTCAAACTAGCCATCCCCGCCGCATTCCGCCGGGCCGCCGCCAGCACGGCCCGTAGCGCCCCCATATCCACCGCCGCCATCACCGATTTCAGCCGCAACAACGACCCCGCCGGCATCGACAGCGTCGTGATGCCCAGTGCCGCCAGCACAATCGCCTCGATCGGGCGCGACGCATGCTCCCCGCACACGGAAATCTCCGTCGTCCCGGCCGACGCCACAATCCGGTCCAGCAAATCCAGCACTGGGGGCGACAGCAGATCATACCGCGCCGACAGACCCGGCGTGCCCCGGTCGGCGGCAAACAAAAACTGCATCAGGTCGTTGGACCCGATCGACACGAAGTCCGCCTCCGCCATCAGCGCCGGCAACTGCCATAGCAACGCCGGCACTTCCAGCATCGATCCCACCATCAGCTTCTCGGGCGCCGGGCGGATGCGTGCGGCCTCCGCGAACAACAGGCCGCGGGCGGCGCGGAACTCGGCAACCGTCGCGACCATCGGGAACATGACCGATAATGGCCGCCCCTGTGCCGCCAGCAGCAACGCCCGCAACTGCCGCCGCAAAATCGCCGGGCGGTCCAGCCCGACGCGCAGGCTACGCCAGCCCATGGCCGGGTTTTCCTCGATCGTGGGTGCTGCGTCGGGCAGCAGCTTGTCCCCGCCCAAATCCAGCGTGCGGAACCGCACCGGCTTGCCATCCGCGGCATCCAGAACGCGGCTGTACAGCGCCGCCTGCTCCGGCACATCCGTCACGGCACCCCGGGCCAGCATTGCAATCTCGGTCCGGAACAGGCCGATGCCCGCGGCCCCGGTCGGCTCCAACTGCGCTACCTCCTGCACCAAGCCGATGTTCAGCATCAGGGTGAGTGCCACGCCGTCCTGGGTTTGCGCCGGTCGGTGGCGCTGGGCGGCAAACCCGGCCTCGATCTGCAACCGGGTGTCGCGGGCACGGGTGTAGGCGTTTCGCACCTCCGTTTCGGGCCGCAAAATTAGCAGCCCGTCATCGGCGTCCAGCACTGCGTCGTCACCCAGTTCGGCCGCATCCACCACGCCGCGGCTGCCGCCCATGGCTGGTAAACCCAGCGCGCGGGCCAGGATGGCGGCATGACCGGATGACGACCCTTCCTCGATCACCACCCCGCCGATGCCGCGCGCGTGCCATTCAAGCAGCTGCGCCGGGCCGAGCCGCCGGGCAAACAGGATCGCACCGCGCGGTACGGCTGGCACCTCCTGCGCACCATCCAGGACCGTCAGCAGCCGGGCGGCCAAGTCCTCCAGGTCCGCCAGACGTTCACGGATGTACGGGTCCTTGATCCGGCGCATGCGCTCGCGGAACTCGTTCGTGGCGCGATAGACGGCGGCCTCGGCCGATAGCCCGTCGGCCACCGCTTCCCGCACGCGGCGCATCCAGCCGCCATCGGCCGCAACCAGCCGCGTGGCCTCCAGCACCTCCCGCGTGGCATCGCCCTCTGGCATGCGTTCGGCGATCAGCATGTCTAGGTTCTGGCGCATCTGTGCCGCGGCCAGGGCCAGGCGCGCCGCCTCCTGCTCCGGATCATCCGACAGCAGCGTCCGCAGCGGACCGCTTATGCCATGGGTCACAACCGGGCCGATCGCGATGCCCGGCGCAAACGCGGTACCCTGAAACTGCCTGGGCAACGCCGAGCCAAAAGACTGCTCCGCCCCGTCCGTGGCCCCCGCCGCGGCCAGGACTTCGGCCAGCAGCATCGCAACGGTCTCCAGCACCTCGACCTCGTCTTCCGTGTACCGGCGCGGCGCACGGTTCTGCACCGCCAGCACGCCCAGCACCCGGCCCCCGCGGCGGACGGGCACGGCCAGCAACGACGCATACGGATCCTCACCGGTTTCCGGACGATAGGCGAACGCCGGGTGGTTCTGCGCGTCCGGCAGGTTTTGGGCCTGCCCAGTGGCCGCGACGATGCCGACGATCCCCTCACCAACACGCAGCCGGGTCCGTCCGACCGCGTCGGGGTTCAGGCCGTGGGTCGCGGCCAGTTCCAGCAGGTCGCCCGGCCGCATGGCATAGACGGTACAAACTTCCGCCACCATTTCGCCCGCGACCAACGTTGCCAATTCCCGCAGGGCCGACCGTGCGCCATCGGTGCCCACGCGCGCGCTGACGGCCATCATCTCACGCAACCGGCCGAGCAGGCGGCGTGTCTGCGGCATTACACGATGGGCCGGCTGCGGCGGAGTGCCGTGCGAGCTTGCTCCATCAGCTCCGCGATGATCTCGGCGGCTGGCTGTTCGCGCGTTACCATACCGACTGACTGGCCGGCCATAACGCTACCCTCATCCACGTCACCGTCGATCACGGCACGGCGCAGGCCCCCGGCCCAGAAATGCTCGATCGCAAGTTTCGCCGCCTCCCGCGTCATGGCGCCTGCGCGGACGGCGGCGGCCATGCTGGCCTGGTGGGCCAGGAAGTGGGCCGTGCCACGGTTGACTAGGCCACGAACAGGGATGACAGGGAACGCCGGATCAAGCTGGATGGAGGGCATCGCGTCGCGGGCGCGGGCGTCGATAAAGGCCTTCTTGAACCGTGGATGGGCGATGCTCTCGGTGGCGGCTGCGAAGCGCGTGCCCAGTTGCGCGCCCGCCGCCCCCATTTGCATGAAAGCGACCATCGCCTCACCACGGCCGATCCCGCCGGCCACGAACACCGGGACGTCGTGTATTTCCGGCAGGATTTCCTGCGCCAGCACCGCCAGCGACACTGGGCCGATATGTCCACCGGCCTCCGACCCCTCGATCATCAACGCATCGGCACCCATCCGTACCAGCCGGCGCGCAATCGGCAGGGCAGAGGCAAAGCAGATCGCCCGCGCGCCCATCCGCACGTGCCGCAACAACGCCGTACCCGGCATACCGCCCGCCAAAACGACGTGGCCGACGCCATGATCCAGGCACACGTTCACCAGCGCATCGATATCCGGATGGAACGTGATCAGGTTCACGCCGAACGGTGCGTCCGTCCGAGCCTGGGTCGCCCGGATTTCAGCCGACAGCAACGCCGGCGTCATCGAACCGGCCGCAATCACCCCTAACCCGCCGGCGTTGGAGATTGCACTCACCAGATGCCGCTCGCTCACCCAGCTCATCGCCCCGCCAAGGATCGGCGCGCGCGTGCCGAGGAACCGCGTCCCCCGCGCGGATAACCGGGCGAAGGCGTCGTCCAAAACAGGTGCCCGTGCGGGGGGAAGGCTATCAGGCATCGAGGCCGTAAGCCGTGTGCAACGCTCGCACTGCCAGCTCCGTATACTCGGCCGCGATCAGCACACTGACCTTGATCTCGCTGGTGGAGATCACCTGAATGTTGATCGAACGCTGGGCCAGCGTGCTGAACATGATCGTCGCCACACCCGCATGGCTACGCATGCCGACACCGACCACGCTGATTTTGGCCACGTCGGGATCAATAAGCACGTCATTACCGAGCGTCGCTTTATGCTCATCCAAAATCGTCCGCACCCGCGGCAAATCGGCGCGGCCGACGGTGAACGTCATGTCCGTCGTGCCGTCCGCCGATACGTTCTGCACGATCATGTCGACATTCACGTTGGCCTGGCTCAATGGCCCAAATATGGCCGCCGCCACACCAGGACGGTCCGGCACGTGGCGCAGCGTGATCTTCGCCTCGTCCCGGGAATACGCGATGCCGGATACCAGCGCTTGTTCCACAATCTCCTCCTCATCCACAACCAATGTGCCCGGCGCGTCGCTGAAGCTGCTGCGAACCTGCACCCGCACCCGTTCTTTCAGCGCCAGCTCGACGCTGCGAGTCTGCAGCACCTTCGCACCAACCGAGGCTAATTCCAGCATTTCTTCGTAACTAATTCGGTCAAGTTTTTTCGCGCGCGGAACAATACGGGGATCGGTCGTATAAATGCCGTCCACATCTGTATAGATGTCACACCGGTCCGCATGCAGCGCCGCGGCCAATGCCACGGCTGACGTGTCGGACCCGCCACGTCCCAGCGTGGTTATCCTGTCGGCTGCTATGCCCTGAAACCCTGCCACGACCGGCACCTGCCCCGCCTGCATGGCGGCGATTAGCAGCGTGCCGTCGATGCTTTCGATCCGGGCACGGCCATGGGCGTCATCGGTACGCAGCGGGATCTGCCAGCCGGACCAGGACCGCGACTCGACGCCCAGCGTGTGCAGCGCGATTGCGAACAGCCCGGACGTCACCTGCTCTCCCGTTGCCACCACGGCATCGTACTCGCGCGCATCGTGCAACGGGGACAGCGCCTGGCACCATGCAACCAGCTGGTTGGTTGTGCCGGACATGGCGGATACAACGACTGCCACCTCATGCCCGGCCGCAACCTCTGCCGCAACGCGGATGGCGGCGGCGCGAATCCGGTCGAGGTCGGCTACCGACGTGCCGCCAAACTTCATCACAATCCGCGCCATGTCCGCCTTGAGCTATGCCTGCAAAATATGACATACCGGCCGCTTACTCACGGGGCAACGGCATGGAGCGCAGTTCGGTCCGGGCAGACGAGGTCGCGCGGTTCAGCGCATTGGCTGCGTCCTGGTGGGACCCGGCCGGGCCAATGGCACCGCTGCATGCCATGAACCCCCTGCGTACCGGCTGGATCGACCGCCGCATCCGGGCAGAGTTCGGCGGGCCGCAACGCCTACTGGACCTGGGCTGCGGTGCCGGATTGGCGAGTGAGGCAATGGCCAGACTGGGCCACACCGTCGTCGGTATCGACGCCGCCGCCCCCGCTATCGACGCCGCCCGCGCCCATGCGGCCGGACTTGGCCTGGCGCTGACATACAAGGTCGGCAGCATTGAACGCGTCGCCGACATTTTCACCGCAGTCAGCTGCTTAGAGGTGATCGAACACGTCGATGACCCGGCTGTTTTCTTGGTCCGCACGGCAAAGGTAGTTGCCCCGGGTGGGCTGCTATTCGTTTCGACCTTGAACCGCACCGCCCGGTCGTTGCTGGTGGCGAAGCTGGGCGCCGAATACATCGCCCGTATGCTGCCGGTCGGCACCCATGACTGGCGGCGCTTCGTGACCCCGGCCGAACTTGGGCGCTACGGGCGGGCCGCTGGGTTCGCGACGGCGGGTGCGATCGGTATGACATACGATGTCATAAACCGGCGGTGGAAAAGCAGTGCAGACCTCAGCATAAATTACCTGGCGGCGCTGCGCCGCACTTCGTGAAAGGGCCACCCCATGCGCGCCGCCCCATTTCTGCAATTCGACGGTAACTGCGCCGAAGCATTTGCTTTTTACGGCGAGTGCTTTGGCAACGCGCCGGCTGTAACCATGACCTACGGCCAGTCGCCGATGGCGGAGCAGGTTTCGGTGCACCACCGCAAGCGGGTGATGTACACGGAGGTCGCGGTTGGTGATTCGATCGTCATGGGCTCGGACGTTATGGCCGGCTTTACACCGGCGGCCGGCTTCCACGTCAGTGTGCGGGTTGAGAGTGCCGAGGCGGCAGAACGGGTCTTTGCCGCGCTATCCAGCGGCGGCGTGATCACCATGCCGATGCAGGCGACGTTTTGGGCGCCGCGATTTGGCGTGCTGAAAGACCGGTTTGGCGTGCCGTGGATGGTCAACTACCAGGTTTAACGTTTTTTCCGCGTAATTTTGGGGCGCTAGCTAGGCCTACCCATCCGCGCGCGGCACCCAGGGGATGCGCGCGACCTCGATACCGTCATCGGCCAGCGCCTCGGCTTGCTCCGGCGTTGTCTCGCCATAAATACCCCGCGCGTCGGCCTCGCCGTTATGGATGCGTCGGGCCTCGTCGGCAAAGCCGGTGCCGACGTCCTCGCACCGCTGCTCGATCTCTGACCGCAGCCGCGCGAGTTTAGCGCGCAGTTCGTCCGGCATCAGCGCCGTTTTGGCCGCCGTGCGTTTAGCCGGTATGCCAGGGGCCATAAGTGCCCGGCGAACGGATCGCGTGCCGCAGGACGGACACTCGACCAGGCCGCGCGCCACCTGCGCATCGAAGCCGGCGCTGTCAGGAAACCAGCCGTCGAAATTGTGGTCTGCCGCGCAACACAGCTGGTAATGGATCATGCCGTCAAAAGTAGGTCGAGCTGGCCCGACTGGTCCAGCGCCAGCACATCGTCGCACCCGCCCAGGCTACGGCCGTCGACGAACACCTGTGGCATCGTGTTGCGGCCAGACCGGGTCATGGCCTGCGTGCGCTCGGCACTGCCATGTGGGGCATCGATCTCCTGGAATGAAACGCCCTTTTTCGTCATCAGCGCCACAACCCGGCTACAATACGGGCACCAGGGTTGCGTAAATACTTCGATATTTGTCATGCCCGACATGTAGCGTCCGCGCGGCATGAAGCAAGCGTTACTCCTCGCGAGGGGGCGCCCGGGCCGCGGCTAACACATCGACGCGCTGAACTCCGCCGGCGAGTAGCGCCTGGGTACAGGCGCCAGCCGTGGCACCCGTCGTCAACACATCATCGATCAGCAATACCCGGCTATCGCGCAGCGCGTCGGCACGACTGGGACGGATGGAGAATGCGTCCGCCAGCGCTGCCCGGCGCATCGGTGGCGGTAGCGACCGGAGTGACGTCGTTGCCCGCGTGCGGATCAGCGCGTCCAGCAGCAACGGCCTGGGCATCAGCCGCACGACCGCCCGCGCCAGCACCGCCGATTGGTTATACCGCCGGGCGAGCAGCCGTCCGCGATGCAGCGGCACCGGCACGACCCAATCGGCCGCCGCTAGCAACGCCGCCCCTGCACGGGCCATATGCGGTGCGAGGGCACGTGCATTCTCCATCCGGTCCGCATGCTTCAACGGTAGGATGACGCGGCCCGCCTGATCGTCATACCGCAGCGCCGCACGCGCGGTGGCCCAGGGTGGCGGGTCCTGCCGGCACGGTTCGCACGTCAAATCCGCCCCACCAAGCCCGGCAGCCGCGAAACCCACGCCGCAACGGCCGCAGCACGGGTCGGTCACGAACGCGGTCTGGTTGAAGCATGCGACGCAGAACTGTCCGGCGGCGGCGACCGGCGACGCGCACGTCACGCAGGCGGCAGGCAACAGCACGTCTAGCACCGCCGCAACCGCGCTTTGCCATCTCATGCTTGCACCTTGGCAGCGGGCCGGACGGCGCGCAAATGGGCGCATGGACCCGATTTTCGACCGACGCGCCGTCCGTTTGCACCGTGACCGGGCTGCGGCCACCGTCAACCGGGTTGTACCCATCCTACGCCATGCAGCCGACGCCCTGCTCGACCGGCTGGACGATACGACGCAAGTATTTACCCGCGCGCTAGACGTGGGTGGGCGCGGCGTTGTGGCACCCCTGTTGCGGGCGCGCGGGATTGCGACGGTCGCCTGCGACCTGTCGGCGCGGATGGCCGCCCGGTCCGGCACGCCCTGCGTCGCGGTAGATGAGGAATGGTTGCCGTTCGCCCCGGGTTCATTCGACCTGGTCGTCGCCAACCTCTCGCTACACTGGGTCAACGACCTGCCGGGCGCGCTGATCCAACTGCGCCGCGCCTTGACGCCCAACGGCCTGCTGCTGGCCAGTGTACCGGCACTGGGGACGCTGGCTGCCCTCCGGACGGCGCTGATCGTGGCGGAGACGGAGGCGACCGGCGGCGCATCCCCGCGCGTGTCACCGTTTCCAGAACTGCGCGACATGGCCAGCCTGATGCAACGCGCCGGGTTCGTGCTGCCGGTGGCCGACGCGGATACGACCGCCCTCTCCTACGCCGACCCTTGGGCACTGCTGCGCGACCTGCGCGACGCTGGTGAAACGAATGCGACCGTCCTCCGCAGCCGCCGCCCCCTGCCCGGCCCCGTATTAGCGCGGGCGCTAGCGTCCTTACCGGCCGACGATGGGCGCGCAAGTGTTATGCTGCACATCGCAACGGTTACGGGCTGGGCGTCCGCTATTGCGCCAGCGCGGCCGACCAGGGTGACATAACGTCGCTGATGCCAGTCCGCACGCCATCCTGCACGGCAATCAGGTTTGGGCATGCAAAGTTTACCGGCAATACCCCGTGCTCGACTACATCGAGCGGTCCGGTCCCTTGCAGCGCATTCAGCACGTCCGGCGACAGGCGATCGTCCGCGGTCACGGTGTCGGTGCCGGACACGTCGATCCGTGGGTGATGCGCGGCAGTCGCCGGGTCCATGCCGAAGGCGTGAACGAACGCCACCAGCTGCGTGACCGCGGCCACGATCCGCCGTCCGCCCGACGCACCGGCGGCCAGCACCGGCGTGTCGCCGTCGCGCAGGATAACGGGGCACATATTGCATAATGGCCGGGCACCCGGCGCGATCGCATTCGGCGTACCCGCACGCGGATCGAACCACATCACCCCGTTATTCATCAGAACCCCCGTGCCCGGCAGCACAACGCGCGATCCCATGGATGACAGCAGGGTCGTTGTCATCGACACCATCGTCCCGTCCGCATCGCAGACTGTAAGGTGCGACGTGCAGCTTTCTGCGGCCGCGGGTTCCCCAGCCAGGCGGCGGGCATAGGCCCCACGCAGCGCGCCGGCCAGGCCCGCGAACCAGGCCGCGCCGGGCTGGTCCGCCATGGGCAGGTGCCGGACGATATCGGCTAACGTCGGCCCAGCGGTCAGCCCGGGGGCTACCTGTAACACGGCATCCGGGCGGTGCCAGCTGGGCCACGGCACGTCCAGCGCCGGGCTGGTTTCAGCAACGTACCCGGCCAGATCCGCCGCATCCAGCACACCGCCCATTGCGGTTACGTCCTGGATCAAGTTTACCGCCAGATCGCCCGCGTAGAAATCTGCCCAGCCCGCGTCTGCCAGGCGTTGCAGCGTGTCCGCCAGCCGCCCGAGCACCATGAATCGGGGCATACCCTGATACGGCGGCACTGGGGGCAGGCCATCTGGCAGGTAGATGCGCGCACTCTCGGCATACCGGCGCAGGATCGACGCTGCATTGGCCACTTTGAGCGTCGTGAACCAGTCCTGCGGCAGGCCGCGCCGGGCGAGTGCGATGGCAGGCGCTGCAATATCGGCCAGGGGCAGCCGCCCATGGTGTTCGTGTAGGTGCCGGTAGCCCGCAACGGCGGACGGAATGACGAAACTTAGCGGCCCATGCACGTTGGCGTCGCCCTCCACCTCCGGCCAGGCGAACAAGTCTGCGGCGGTGCGGCCCGTAAGGCGGAAGTGCGCCGGGTCGAGCCGCGCGGGCGCACGCGGGCCGAAATCCACCACCGTCGCCCGCTTCTGTCCGGCCGGGTGGATCAGGGCAAAGCCGATGCCACCCAGGCCGCTATTCCAGGGTTCGGTGACCGCCAGGGCCAACGCTGTCGCCACGGCAGCGTCGGCTGCGTTGCCACCCGCATCCAATATCGCCACGCCCGCGGCAGCCGCATCGTTGGATTGCGACACGATCATACCCCGCCGACCGGACGCAGCAGGCTTGCCAACAATCCAATTTTGCGTCCGGTGGGAGTTCAACGGGGTGCTAGCACCATGATCATCTGCCGATTTTCCATGCGCGGCATCTGCTCGACCTTCGTTTCGGTCTCTAGCTCGGCCCGGATACGCTCCAGTACCTTGATCCCGATATCCTGATGCGCCATTTCGCGTCCGCGGAACCGTAGCGTCACCTTGACCTTATCGCCCTCATCGATGAACGACTTCATGGCGCGCATTTTGACCTGATAGTCGTTTTCATCAATATTTGGCCGGACCTTGATCTCCTTGATCTCGACGACCTTCTGTTTCTTCTTGGCCTCGTTCTTTTTCTTCTGCTGCTCATACTTGAACTTGCCGTAGTCCAGTATCTTGGCCACGGGTGGATCGGCGTTGGGGCTAATCTCCAACAGATCGAGGCCGAGGGAATAAGCGCGCAGGATGGCGTCCCGGGTGGTCATTACCCCCTGCATCTCACCATCTTGGTCTATAAGGCGCACTTGGGGTACGCGAATATCTTCGTTCACGCGGGGCCCGTCGCGGGACGGGGTGGCGGCGGACATGGGGCCTCGGGCTATCGTACTCTCCTGGCATAGTTCAAACGGCAATGGACCGCTTCTCGGTGCGGCCGTAATCATAATGGCGCACGGCCGGGCGTAAATCAATCACGATCGCCGCTGGCCACGATCGCCGCCGCCGCGCTTTGACCTGGCGAACGTTCTCTGGAACGCTCTGTCGACGCCTGGGCAATAACGGCGACCTAAACTGCGATGGGGGAAACCGCTTGGCATTGAACCAACCTACGATCGACCTGCCCGGCTTCATCGACACGCAGCCCGTTGGGCGGGGCCAGGTGGCGTTGCTACTGACCTGCGCCGCGGTCCTATTCGTCGATGGTTTCGACACGCAGGCCATCGGCTACGTGGCGCCGGCCATTGGCCGGGAGTGGTCGCTGCCCCGCGGCGCACTTGGCCCGGTATTCAGTGCCAGCCTGTTCGGGCTAATGCTTGGTGCATTGATGCTCGGGCCGCTGGCCGACCGGGTCGGGCGCAAGCGGATCGTAATCCTCAGCACGCTGGCATTCGGGATCGGGACGCTCGTGACCTTGTTGGCCGAGAACACAACGCACCTGCTGCTCATCCGCTTTCTGACCGGCCTGGGGCTGGGTGGTGCCATGCCGAACGCGGTGGCTTTGACGGCCGAATTCAGTCCGCACCGGCGCCGGGCAACGATGGTGATGCTGATGTTCTGTGGCTTTTCAGTCGGTGCCGCCGTGGGCGGACTGATCGCGGCGGCACTAATCCCGGTCTATGGCTGGCGGTCGGTGTTCCTGGTCGGCGGCCTGGCCCCGCTGCTGCTGGCGCCCGTGCTGATGTGGCGGCTGCCGGAGTCGATCCGGTTCCTAACCCTGACCGGCGGCGCGGACAGCCGGGTTGCCGCGACCCTGCAGGGGATGTTCCCAGACGCCACGGTGCCAGCCGGTGCACGCTTTGGCGCTAATGAGCCGCGCCTGACCGGCATTCCTGTCGTTCCCTTGTTTATGCAGGGCCGGGCACCCGTAACGCTGCTCTTTTGGATCGTGTTCTTCATGAGCCTGCTTGATCTCTACTTCCTCTCCAACTGGCTACCCACGCTGATCAAAGAGCTTGGCGCGTCAGACTCGATCTCCGCCATTGTGGGATCGATGCTGCAGGTCGGCGGTGTCCTCGGAACGTTGGTGCTGGGGCGATATATCGACCGGTTCTCGTTCCGGGCGCTGGCGCTGACCTATGCGGTGGCGGCGGTGGCGATTGCGGCGATCGGCGTGACCGGCCACTCGATCGCGCTGGCGACGGCGGCGATCTTTGGGGCCGGTTTCTGCATCGTCGGTGGACAGATTGCGGCCAACGCGCTGGCGGCCACGTTTTACCCGACGGGCATGCGGGCATCGGGAGTCGGCTGGGCGCTGGGCGTGGGGCGGGCCGGGTCGATACTGGGGCCGTTGGTGGGCGGTAGCTTGCTTGCCATGAGCTGGCAG
>JAYVTX010000057.1:0-10506 GCA_043788425.1 Rhodospirillales bacterium | reverse complement strand
CCCACCAGCAGCACTGGCCGCGGCAGGCGCGCGATCAACTCCGCCACGTCCTGGCCACGGCGGGTGTAGGTATAACCGTCGGTCGGCGCGTCGCTATCGCCCTGCCCGCGCGGGTCCAGCGCCACGACGTGATATCCGGCCCGGCCAAGACCGTTCAGCTGCGCCTGGAAAATCCATGCCGGCATTGTCCAGCCAGGGACCAGCACAACCGTGCGTCCGCCGGGCGGCCCGGTGTCGATCACATGCAGCCGCACGCCGTCGGACGTTGTGAAGGTATAGTCCGCCGCCCGCACCGGCAGGGCGAACAGCACAAACAGCCACAGGAGACGCATCATACGGCGGTATGGCAGGCTGCGGCGTGCGCCTGTCAACCTTTGCTTTAGTGCGATGGCGGAGCGGGCGGGACCGACGACCGCAACACCTGGTCCCGCATTCCCCAAGCGATAACGACAGCAACAGCCATCAATACGGCGCATAATCCAAAGCTGTAGGCAAAGCCGGGCGCCAGCGCAGAGCGTGCTTGCGTGATCGACAGCGCACCGAGACCGCCGGCACCGCGCAACGCGCCGAGATCGACAGATGTCGACAGCCCCATTGCTGCCAGCCCCGCATGGAACGATAGCGCCAACACCGTCCCGACCAGCGTACTGCCGAACGCGCCGCCCATGGAGCGTAGGAATAACAACGACCCGGTGGCCGCCCCCACATCGTCCCGCGACGCCGCGTTCTGCACCGTCATCAGCACCGTGGGCATCGTGGCACCGATACCGGCACCCATGACGAAGCTGGCGACCAAGACAACCCATAGCGGGCCTTGCAACGCCAGCACGAATAGCCCGGCGGTCGCCAAGGACGCTGCAACAACCACGATAGCCCGGGTGCGGCCCAGCCGCCGTGCTGCCTGCCCCGACAGATATGCGCCCACCACCGTCGCCCCCAGGAACGGCACCACCAACAACCCGCTGCTGGAAGCGTCCACGCCCAGGATCAACTGAAAGTATAACGGCAGCAGGAACGTGGCCCCGAACAACCCCAACGAGCTGATGGCTGCGACCAGCACGCCGCGCAGGAAAACACTGTCGCCAAACAGCCGCGGCGGCAGGATCGGGTCCGGTGCCCGGCGTTCATGCCAAACCAGGGCCGCGAGCATCAGCATGGCCAGCCCCGCCGTGCCGATAATAACGGGAGAGGTCCACGGGTATTCAACCCCGCCCCAGCTGAGTGTCAGCAAACAGCCCGTGACGCCGCCCACCAGCAGCGCGGCACCGGTCCAGTCGATTTGCGCCGCCCGACGCCGCACAGGCAGCGTTCGCAGCGCGCGGTCACACAGGTATATCGCCACCAGCCCGATCGGCAGATTGGCCCAAAACAGCCAGCGCCAGGTGAAATGGTCGGTCACATACCCGCCTACGATCGGGCCGCCGATCGATGCGATGCCCCACATCGACGCCATGTATCCTTGGTAGCGTCCACGCTCACGCGGGGCCACGACATCCGCCACCGCTGCCTGCGCCATGGCCATAAGCCCGGCCCCGCCCAGCCCCTGTAGCGCGCGGGCGGCAATTAGCTGCGGCAGCGTTTGCGCGAACCCGCACAGCATGCTGGCGACAATGAACAGCACCAGTGCCGGCATCAGCAGCGCGCGCCGGCCGTAGATGTCGGACAGCTTGCCATAGATCGGCGTGGCCGCCGTGCTTGTCAGCAGATACGCGGTCACGATCCAGGACAGATGCCCAAACGCCTGCAACTCACCAGCGATGGCGGGTACGGCGGGGATCACGACCGTCTGATCCAGCGCGGCCAGCAGGATACACAGCATGATCCCGGTCACGACCCGTTTGATCTGGGCGTGGGTAAATACGGTGGGCGGAAGACCTTGATCCACGGCTCACTCCCTTCGGGACGTGTCGCGCAGCAACTGGTCCAGGATCAGGGCCCGCTGGGCGTAGGTATGGTCGGCCAGCACGCGTCGCCGGGCAGCGTAACCGATGGCGCGGGCCCGGGCAGGCGTCAAGGCACGAAGGTGCGCTGCAACATCGGCCGCGCCGTGTGCGACCAGAACCTCGGTACCGGGCTCGAGGAATAGCTCGATCCCGTCCCACGCATCTGTAATCAGGCATGCCCCGGCGCCGGCCGCCTCAAACACGCGCGTCGCTGGTGAGAAACCGACGCTCGCCATGCTGTCCCGCGCTACATTCAGCGTGGCCAGCGCCGAGCAATTGAATGCGTTGTGATCGGCCGTACCGACATGCCCGATCGCCCGCACGTTGGCCGGCATCGCCTTGTCATGCCAGCCATTGCCGCCCAGCAGGAACGACCGCTCCGGACAGCGCGCCGCGGCGTCGAGGAAGAAAGCCTCCACCCGCGCCTCCCGATCGGGTAGGCGGTTGGCCAGGAAGGCGAGGCCCGTTCGGAACCGTGGATCGGCCGGCACAGGGTGGTGCGTGGCGGGGTCGAGCGCGTTGTAAATCGGCACGCACTGGCACGCACCCAGGGCCGTGTACGCATCAATGACGGGCGGCCCGCCACCATAGGTCAACACAAGATCGAGTTGCCGTAACGCCGGATGCAGCGGATCATCCAGGCTGGCCCGCGCGCCCTCAAGCGTCGCGGCGGCGTCGACATCGAGGAAGATGCGAAGCCCACGGTGGGACAGGATGCCGGCCAACAGCGCATCATCGAACACACCGACGCCGCTGCACTTGATGACAGCGTCCGCATCGGCCCCCGCCGCCAGCACATCACGCAGGGCCGCGTCGGTTGCCGGGTAAATAACGGACTGGGCGTAGGCCGGCGGGTCGATATCGCGATGGCTCTGCCGGTCGAACGCATCTGGTTCATAGAACGTAATCGCGTGGCCAAGGGGTGCCAGCGCGGCAAATAGGCCACGGTAATAGGTTGCAGCCCCGTTCCAGTATGACGACACGAGACTAGAACCATAGACGGCGATCCGCATTCAGCGCAGCCCTCCTACAATCGCAAGTAGTTCTTGTACGCGATGCGCGCAGGTATGCCAGGCGCGGATAGTGGCCAGACCCTGCGCCACGGTCGCGTCGCGAAACGCCGTGTCGCGTAGGGATGCGATATGACGGCCAACGGCATCACCATCGGCAGCCACCAGAAAATCGCCGGGGCGGAACAGGTGTTCGGCATCCGGCCAGGGCGCGCTGATCAGCGGAATACCGCATGCCAAAGCCTCGAACACACGGATGGTCGGGATGCCCGGTAGCGCCTGCACATAAAATTGCCGGGGCACATGGATGGTTACGGCGTGGCGTGCGAAAACGGGCGGCGCGTGCGGGTTCGGCAACCACCCGCGGTAGTGCGCCCCGTATCGCGCCAGCATCGCACGCGCCGCGTCCGGATAGCGCACGCCGTAGATGTCGAGCGGCATGCCCGCTGCCTGCGTGGGTGCAAGCAAAAACGCCTCCAGCTCAGCCGTGCGCTCGCCATCGCCCCAGTTGCCGACCCATACGGCGCCGGTCCGCGCGTTTTCGGCGTCGGGTGGGTGGAACAGCCGCGTGTCGGCAGCCTCATGCCAGGTCCAGACCCGGTCGCCCCAACCCCATCGGCGGTAGATGTCCGTCAGTGCCTGGCCGAACGCCAGCACGCCGTCATAGCCGGACAGGTCGTAGCGGCGGATAGCAGCGGGGTCACTGACGGCACGATGGTGGGTGTCATGGAACAAAAGCGTGAAACGGCCGCCGTGCTTGCGTGCGTTGCCCAGCGCCTGGACCAAGGCAGGCTCGTTCCACTCATGGACCAAAACCAAATCGGCGTCGTGGGCGTGTTCCGCCGCCGTGGCCGGGTTGATGACGGTGGCAGTCAGCTCCGGATAGTGTTTCTGCCAGGCCTGCAATCCGTCCGGCCCGGCATCGGCCAGCAGGTTCTGCACGCTCCATGACCCGGCCGGCTCATAGGCTGCAACCTGGTGCCCGGCCGCAACCAGCTCCCGCAACACGCCGCGTAGGAAGTGGGCGTTGCCGTGGTTCCAGCAGGATTGCAGGGAGTGGGTGTAGTACGCGACCCGCATCAGGCGAGTGCCCGGTGCACGGCGAGTGTTCCATCGACCATGGCGTCCACCGAATACCGCCCTGCCCGCTGGTGGGCCCTGGCACCCCAAAGGGCGCTATCCCGCAATGCCTCGTGCAAAATGGGCACCAGAGCGGCTTCGTGCGGTACAAACAGCGCCGCGCCGTCCCACAACTCACGGGCCGAGGGAATATCCCGCAGCACCAGCGCGCAGCCGGCCTGTGCCGCCTCCAGCACCGCGAGGCCGAATGGTTCGTATGCTGGTAGCGAGACGAATACGCTGGCCACTGCCATAGCGTGCGCCATGCCGGCCGGGTCAAGCGTGCCGAGCAGCGTGAGGTTCGGGAACACGGCCTGACCACCAACCGGCCCTTGGACGGGCCCCGCCGCACGCACCGGCACCACCATGGACGGTGCTGCCCGATCAAGCCAGGCGACGCCCTTACCCTCGTCCCATAATCGCCCGGCAGTCAGAATTGACGCCGTACGTTCGGCGGTAGCGGATGCCGGGTCTGCTCCGTTATGGATGATTGCCATGCGGATCGGGCCGTGCAGGCGGCGTGTGGCGGCAGCATGGGCGGCGCTGGGCGCAATAACAGTCGCTGCCGCGTGTAGGCCAGCACGCGTGGCGTCGATCCGCCAAACCAGGGCAGGGTCTGGCGTACCGCCGCGGACCGCGTCCCACCAGGTGGCCACGCAGGAATGCGTGACCGCCACTGCGGGCACCGGCCAATGCGCCATACCAACCAGTGCTGGCGTATGCAGGTGCACTCTGCCTGCACCGATCGACCCGGCAATTGCAACGAGCCGACCGGTGGCACAGGCCAGTGCCGCCGGATTAGGGGCCGTCCAATCCAAGGGCAGCCCGGTCTGGATCAAACGCACCGGCGCGTCCCGGACCTGCGCCGCCGTGGCGTCCGGACCCAGAACCGCCAGCACCGCAGGTATCCCCCGCGCCGCCAATCCGGTGGCGAGGGTGGTCGCGTATCGCCACACGCCACCGACTGAGTCGGTCGTAATCAGCATCGGACCGGGCCAGGTCACGCCGTCTGGCAATCACACTCCAGTGCCGAAAGCGGTAACGGCGCGCTATCCTGGATGTCACTGAACCGGTCGAACTGCGCTAGATAGTGGGCGTGTGCCCGCTCCCACGCGGAATCGTCCGGCAGGCCGAATAGGCGCCGGTAATCGGGCGAGCTCGGGTATGGATAAAGTGGCACCGGGTCATTCGCCCAAACACCAACCGCACGCAGCCGGTTGCGCCACGCCACGACAAGCGCCGGGTCGTCATCGGCGCTGTCCAACAGGTTGGCCTGTACAAACGGCACGTATCGCCGCGCGGTCACTAGCCGGTCGGCCAATTCGTCCGTCGTCATCTTGCACTTCTTGTCCAGCGCCGCCCGCCCGGCGACAGTCAGGCTTTCTACCCCCGCCTCGATCGACACGCAGCCGGCCTGGCCCAACAGCGCCAGCATATCTGGCTTCCACAGATCGATACGGGTCTGAATACCGAACTCGATCTTTCTCGCGACGAGTGCTTCGAGCAGCGCGCGGTTCGGTAGGAAGATCTCATCGATGAAGTACAAATACGTGACACCCTGTGCGATCAATCCGTCGATCTCAGCCAGCAACGGCACCAGGTCGCGGCGGCGGTACTGATCGCGGAAATCGATCTTTGCGCAAAAGCTGCAGGTGTACGGACAGCCGCGGGACGCTTCGACCTCCGCCCCTGGGCCAGCTGGCGCGCGATCAAACCGGTGATGGTGGTGGTGGTGCCGCGCGACCCATGCGTCGGGCCAGCGCAGGGCGGGTGCATTGGTAAAAACCGTCGCCTGCGGACCGCCGGACTGAACCAGAACGCCATCGTGCAACACAGCCGTACCCGGCACGATTCCGGGCGCGCCACCCTGTGCCACCGCGGCAACGGCGTCCTCACACTCACCCAGGACCACGGCGTCCACACCCAGTTTGCGCAATGTTGCGGCCGGGGTGGAGCTTCCGTGCGGGCCAACTGCTACCGTCAAGCCGGCGGGACCGAGTGCATCCAGGAACGCCCGCGGCACCCGCAACTCCGGCGGCGCACAACGCCAGAACAGGTAGCTCGGAGCGGTCGTCACCACCGTCATTGCCGGGTCAAACGCCCGGACTTGGTCCGCCAATGCTAAATTGTCCAAGCCCATCAATGGCCCATCCAGCATCAGCACCGTATGCCCGCCTAGCTCTAGCAGGGCCTGGCAATAGCCCAGTTCCAACGGAAGATGCGGCTCCCGGCACCCGAAGTAGATACTTCCGTCATAACTCCAGGCCGGGTTGATCAACGCCACCCGCATCAGGCCGCGTTCCGTGCGGGTAAACGCTCGCCAACGATCCATTGGTCCAGCCGCCGCAGTCCATCGGCCCAGCCGACCGGGGCCGCCAGCCCCAGCGCGGCGGTTGCACGGCGGGTGTCGGCGACGAAGTAGCGTTGGTCGCCGGGTCGCCAGGCGGCATAGCGCACATCCGGCGTGCGGCCGGCAATGGCACCAATTTCGGCCAAAACCTGCATCAGCGTCACGGCATTGCTGGGTCCGCCGCCAAGGTTGAACGCCTGGCCTGTCACGTCATCCATCCGCGCCCATGCGTTCACGTACGCGTCCACCGCATCATCCACATACAGCACGTCCCGCACCTGCCGGCCGTCGCCGAAGATGCTGATTGAGCGCCCGGCCCGGACGCAATACAGAAAGTGTGCAAGCCAGCCCTGATCCTCGGTTCCTAATTGCCGCGGCCCATAAATGCAGCTCATGCGCAATACACAGGCCGGAAGGCCGAAGCCGCGGGCATAGTCCAGCACGTATTGGTCGGCGGCACCCTTGGAACAGCCATACGGGGTGTAAAAACTCAGCGGCCGATGCTCACCGATGCCATACGCCAGCAGGTTTGGGTCAGTCGGCAGATAGGCCCCGCCCTGCTCGGCCACCGTCAGGTCCGATAGCGCGCCGTACACCTTGTTGGTGCTCGCAAACACCAGCGGCACCGGGTTACGCCGCAGCGCCTCCAGCACATTCAGCGTGCCACGCAGGTTCACGTCGAAATCGTGCATTGGGTCAGAAAGGCTGGTCGTGACCGCGACCTGCGCGGCCAAATGAAACACGGCCGAAACACCCTGCACCGCACGGGCCACCGCGGCGGCGTCCCGAATGTCCGACGTGACGGACTTTACCCGCGCCGGGTGCCGCCGCCGCAGCCAGTCCAGGTTCCGCTCAACCCCCGGCCGCGCGAGCGTGTCCAGCACCAGGACGTCATGCCCGGCACACGCCAGGCGATCCGCCAGATTACTGCCTATAAACCCGGCACCCCCTGTCACCAGCACTGCGGCCATCAGGCGACCAGGCCACGCTGTTCCAGCTCCGACCGCGCATGCTGCACCCGATCTTCGGCCTGCTGCTGTGCAACCCACTCCGCCAGCTCACCCAGGCTATCGGCGAACGTGCGCCGCGGCTCAAACCCCAGCACGTTACGGGCATGGCTGATATCGGCGAAGCAATGGCGGATGTCGCCAACCCGCGCTTTTTCCATCACCTCGGGCGACAAATGCGGCACGCCCATCGCGGCGGCCAGTGCCTCACCCACCTGCAGGATGCTGACATCCCGGCCGCTTGCGATGTTGAACACCTGCCCGGCTGCCTCCGGGTGCTCCAGCGCCAGCACAAACGCGCGGGCGACGTCCTCCACATGGACGAAATCGCGCCGCTGCTCGCCATCCTCGAACACCATCGGGCGCTCGTTATTCTGCATGCGCGACGCGAAAATCGCGAGAACGCCGGTATAGGGGTTCGACAGCGCCTGCCCGGGTCCGTACGCGTTGAACAGCCGCAGCGCCACGCCCTCCATTCCATAAGCGGGCGCCACGGTCAGGGTCAGGCGTTCTTGTGTGTATTTAGTCAATGCGTAGACGGAGGCGAGGTTCGTGCGCTTGCTCTCCGGCGTCGCGACCGGGATCAGCCGCCGGCCCTCAGCGTCGCGCGGGTCCCAACCGTCGACAGAGCGTGGCGGGCGGATCACGTCGTCCAGCACCGTGCCGTTCTGGGTCCGGTAGAGCCCCTCACCATATACACTCATGGAGCTTGCGACGACGACGCGCTGCACGGGGCGGTCGATCAGCGCCTGGAACAGCACCGCCGTCCCGCCATCATTGACCGAAACGTAGCGGTCGATCGCGTACATGCTTTGGCCAACGCCAACCTCGGCCGCCAGATGAATGACGTGCTCGACATCCTTCAGTGCGGCCGACACGCGATCGAGGTCCCGGACGTCGGCGCGGATCAATTCGACCTCTCGCAGGACCGGGTCGCGGGCTCCGGCCCGATGCACCTGCTCGATCAGGCTATCCAGCACGCGTACCTGGTAGCCGCGCGACAACAGGGCGCGCGTCACGTGCCGCCCGATAAAGCCAGCCCCGCCTGTGACCAGTACGCGTCCCATCAACTAACCCTCGCCGCTTGTTCTGCTTATCAGACAACAAATTCCACGCAGGTCGGGCGTTCGGCACGGCCAAGCGCAATCACAAACGATTAATCGGCTGCGCGGCTGCCCAGACTTCGTTCACGGTTCCGTGAGTTGGGTAAAGGTAATCAGCTCGGTGCCTTCTTGGACAAGGTCGCCGGGTTGTACCCTGAGTGCTTCGATCATTGCCGCGCGTGGGGCGATGAGGCGCATTTGGACCTTCATTGCCTCTAGCACAATCAGCACGTCATGCTCGGCCACAGAACCGCCGGCGGCCGCACGCACTTCGACAATCCGGCCGGGCATCGGTGCCAGCAGGCGGTCGGCAATAATAATGGGAGCCGGCGTGGGGGCGAGCGGATCGGCCAGGGTGAACGACCAGTTCCGGCCATCGACGATCGCCGTCCACATCGGACCCTGCTGCACGACCGGTATGGCCGCCCGCACGCCATTCACCATGCCATGCGCCATTGCAGCGGGAATATCGTTCAAGGTAAGCATTAATTCGTCCGCGACTTGATTAGCCAACACAATTTGCCCCCCCCCGGGGCCGGCGAGCGCCAGGGTTTGTATGGCACTGCCACCCAGCCGCCAGCCACCACCCAGTGCCCAGGGCGACCATGGGTCCGTATCATCCCGTGCCGGCACCTGCGCCACGATGATCGCTTGCGCCACCGCCAGCACCGCCGACCGGGGGGTAGTGTCATGCGCCGGCAACAACGCCTCCGCATGGCGGGCGATGAACCCGGTATCCAAATCGCCCGCTGCAAACGCAGGGTGTGCAGCGATCTGCCGTAGCAAATCGAGGTTGGTACGCACGCCGACGAGCGCCGTCTGTGCAAGCGCCGCCCGAAGCCGGACGACTGCCTGTTCGCGCGTGTCGTCCCACACGATCAGCTTGGCCAGCATGGGGTCGTAATGAACGCCCACCGCGTCGCCGGTTTGCACGCCGCTATCGACCCGCACATGCGGCCCGGCGGCGGGCCAGGCCAGATGCGCGATGGTACCTGTGCCGGGCATGAAATCACGCGCCGGGTCTTCGGCATAAACCCGGACCTCAATCGCATGACCGGTCGGCGCGACAGGCGCTGGCGGCAGGGCCTCGCCAGACGCCACGCGCAGTTGCCATTCAACCAGGTCAAGGCCGGTCACGAACTCCGTCACCGGGTGTTCGACCTGCAACCGGGTGTTCATCTCCATAAAATAGAACGTGTCGTCCTCGGCAATGAACTCCACCGTACCGGCGCCAACGTAGCCCACCGCGCGGGCAGCGGCACAGGCGGCGTCCCCCATCTCTGCCCGGCGCAGCGGCGTCATGCCCGGGGCCGGCGCTTCCTCCAGTATTTTCTGGTGCCGCCGCTGGATCGAGCAGTCGCGTTCGAAGAGGCTGATTGTTTGGCCTTGAGTATCGGCGAAGACCTGGATCTCAATGTGGCGCGGCCGGGTTAGATAGCGTTCGACCAGCACGTGGTCATCGCCGAAACTCGCCTGCGCTTCACCCTTAGCGAGGGCCAGTGCATTGGCGAAATCGTCCGCCCGTTCGACGACGCGCATGCCCTTGCCCCCCCCGCCGGCGCTGGCCTTTATCAGCACCGGGTAGCCGATACGCGCGGCCTCGTTCGCCAGCAGCGCCGGGTCCTGATCGTCACCGTGATAGCCCGGCACCAGCGGCACGCCGGCCTGCTGCATCAGCGCCTTCGCCGCAGATTTGCTGCCCATGGCCCGGATCGCAGCGGCGGGCGGGCCGATGAACACCAACCCTGCGGCGGCACAAGCATCGGCAAACGCAGCGTTTTCACTTAGGAAACCGTAGCCCGGGTGGATCGCCTGCGCGCCCGAGGCGGCGGCGGCGGCCAGGATTGCCGGTACATTCAGATAACTGTCCCGCGCCGGCGCTGGGCCAATGGTATGCGCCACGTCCGCCATCAAGACATGCGCTGCATCCCGGTCGGCGTCCGAACACACCGCCACAGTCCGCACGCCCATCCG
>JAYVTX010000056.1:0-14284 GCA_043788425.1 Rhodospirillales bacterium | reverse complement strand
CTGAGCTATGGCGGCAGCGGGGGCCCCTGGGTGATCGTGGCCAGCGCATCCGGCCGGATGTAGGTCGCAAATGCCCGCTGGATGTCGTCGGCCGTAATCTCCAAATAGCGCTTGGATGCGATGGAAAGCGGCTCCAACGGCAACCCCAGGCTGACCTGCCGCAGGTACCCGCCAGCAATCCCGCCGACGCTCGATCGGCCCAGGGCCAAGCGGCGTAGCACCTGCACTTTGGCCCGCAGCAGCTCACCCTCACTTACCGGCACGGTCTGCATGTCGCGCAGTTCGCGTAACGCCAGGGTGCGCGCGGCCTCCGCCTTACCCGGATCGGCCCCGTAGCTGATGAAGTAGGCAGCCCGCGTGCGATCCCAGTCAAAGCCGCTGCTGACCGAATAGACGTACCCCGTCCGTACCCGCAGGTCGCGATATAGCCGGGAGGAGAAGCCGCTACCCAGGATCGCGTTGCCTAGTTCCAGTGTGTAGCGATCAGGGCTGGTCACGGGCAGAGCCACTGTTTGCGCCAACGTCACCTGGTCCTGCAAGCTGTTGGGGTTCGGAACACGCTCGGCCGCGGGCGGGTTGGCGGGGATAGTAGCCAGGTCCAGGGCGGGGAGCGGACCGTCGGCCTTCCACGCGCCGAATGTCGCGGCAACCACCCCCTGCGCGCGGGCAGGGTCGATATCGCCCACGATTACGATCGTCGTCAGGTCCGGGCGGTACGTGGTGCGATAGAATTGCCGCACCTGCTCGCCGGTCAATGCGCCGACCGTCGCCTCCGTCGGCTCACGCAGCGTGGGATCCGCTGGCGGGACCAGCGTGCGGGTTGTGGCGCGGCCCGTCAGGTAGCGCGGCGACTGGCTTCGCCCGGCCAAAGACTGTGCGGTACGGCTGCGCACGGTTGCCACCGCATCGTCCGGAAACGCCGGTCGCAGTTCGTGTTCGGCCAACAGCGCCATCCCCGCCTCAAACTTCGAGGACAGGATCTTCAGCGTGAAGTTACGGCCCGCCGACTCGGTCGCAGCCAGGTCATCAACCGCCGTCAGCAAACCCAGCCGGTCGTGTTGTACCGATCCGTACTCGAACAAATCATCCGTCAGCTTCGCAATCCCCTCCTGACCCGGCGGTTCCTGCAGCGCGTCCTGGCTCTGCACGCGGCCCATGACGGTAACGGTCGGGCTGACGCTGGTTTGCAGCACGATCAGGCGTAGGCCGTTGGCAAGCGTCGTCGCCTGGGCCGGGGTAGGCGTGGCCGGGGGTGTCAGGTTTGTCAGCGCCGATCGCGCCCAGTCCGGAAGATCGACGGGATGATCAGGCGGGCTGCCCAGGCTTTCGGGTGCGCCGAACGACGCCGTGCCAGGTGGCCGGCCGGCACCTTGCGGGGTCAAAACGGCGGTCACAGCCTGATCTTGATCCAGCACCAGCTTTGCCATGCGGCTGACGTCTGCCGGGGTTACGGCGGCATAGGATTGCATCAGGTCGTCGGGCGACGCGGCACCGCGCACATTCAGCGCCGTGCCCCAGGCGCGGGCCAAACCGGAGATGCTGTCGGCTTGGAACGCCAGCTGCGCCAGTTCCTGCTGCTTCGATGCTTCCACAACGGCCGGGTCTGCGCCGTCCCGCGCAATGGCGGCCAGTACGCCGCGGAGTGCGTCAAGCGTGGGCGCCGGGTCGGCCGCGCGTGGAAAGGAGGCGATGGCCATTCCTACGCCCGCATCCTTCATGGCCTGGTAGCTGAACTGCGCCGATAGGGCCTTACCTGCCGGCACGAGCGCATAAAGCGGGCCGCGCTGGCTGCTGAGCACGTCGGACAGCACGTCGGCGGCGGCAAAATCCCGCGCCGACATGCCGGGGAAGCGGAAGGCGACGGCGGCGAAGGCGACGCTGCTATCGGTCGGCAGATTGATCGTTCTGGCCGTCGCCGTCGGTGCGTTGATCGGCGCATGGGGTGGAATCAGACGGTTGGGGATATCGCCAAACGCGGCCGTGACCTGGGCCAGGGTCTGCGCCGGGTCAACGTCGCCGACGATGACCAGCACGGCATTATTGGGAGCGTACCATTTTTCATAGAACGCACGCAGCAGGGCAGCGTCGGTCTTGTCGAAGCTTTCCCGGGTGCCGAGCGCGTCGTTTTCGTAAGGCGAGCCTTGGTACAGCGCCGCCTGGATCTGGCTGAATAGCAGGAACATTGGGCTGGACAGGTCGCGCTGCACTTCCTGGTTTATTGCGCCGCGCTCCGCCTCCCAATCGGCCTGGGTGATCGACAGGCCGCGCATGCGCAACGCCTCCGACTTTAGAACGAGTGGAAGGTCAGTGTTGGGGACGAGGAAGGTATAGTTCGTCACCGTCTCCGTCGTGTTGGCGTTGTAGGCACCGCCGAGCAGTTGGCCCAGTTCGGCGGCCTGGTCGCGATCGAGGCCCTCGGCCCCGCGAAACATCATGTGTTCCAGGGCGTGGGCGGTGCCGGGAAAGCCGGGCGGAGCGTCATTAGACCCGGCCAAATATGATAAATGCGTGGCAACGACGGGGGCCAGGCTGTTTTGCACGATCACGACGCGTAGACCGTTGGGCAGGGTGGTGCGCACGACCTCTGCCCGTGCAGGAAGGGCGAATAGCAGCGCCAGGGCAAACCACTTCATACCAGCATCTCCCGCGCACGCTGCCCGTCCTGGGCGATCTGCGCCTGTAGTTCATCAAGCCCACTGAACTTGCGCTCCGGACGCAGGAACGCAAGCAGGGCGACGGCGACTTCCTGGTCGTACAGGTCACCGGACCAGTCAAACAGATGCGCCTCGACCCGGCTTTCCGGGCCATCATTCACAGTGGGGCGGCGACCGATATTGGCGACACCGGGGATGATAGCCCCGCCGGGCAAAGTGACGCGCACGGCATATACGCCCCGGGCGGGTTCCAAATGGCGTCCGAGCGGTACGTTAGCGGTCGGGAAGCCGATCGTGCGGCCGCGTTTGTCACCATGGGCCACGACGCCGCGAATGGCCCAGGGCCGGCCGAGGTCGGTGGCGGCACGGTCTGGATATCCGTCCTGCAGCAGGCGGCGGATGCGGGTGGAGCTGATCGGTCCCTGCGCGTCTGTCAGTTTGGGAACAAGCGTCAGCCCGATGCCCAAACGTTCGGCGTTGGCGGCCAGAAACGCCGCATCCCCGCCACGCCGATAACCAAAGGCAAAGTCCGCACCGCAGGTTAGGTGCGCGGCACCGACGCCTTGGTCGAGAACGCGCTCGACGAACTCCTGTGCGGTCAGTGCGGAGAACCCGGCGTCGAACGGTAATTCGTACAAGATCGATACGCCATGCAGGGCGAGCGCGGCCTGGCGTTCATGCGGTAATGTAAGGCGAAAGGACGGGTCGTCGGGTCGAAACAGCTCGCGCGGATGCGGCTCAAACGTCAGGACTGCCAGCGGCGTGCCGGGCCGGGCGGCGTGTGCGGCAGCCAGGACGTGGGCGTGGCCAACGTGAACGCCATCGAAATTACCAAGGGCCACCGTTGCGTGGCGCAGCGTGGCGGGGACATCCTGCCAGGTGTGAACAACGCTTATCATGTGGTTGGACAAGGCCCGGGGGGAGTGCGAACGTCAAGGCATGAACGCTGCTTCACACGCACTCCTGACAGCCCGCCGGACTGGGGAGCGGCTGGCCGCGCTGCCGGGCGCGCCGGTTTCGATGGCAGAAGCCGTGGCGATACAGCGCATGGTGCAACAGGCGCTGGGGCCGATCGGCGGCTGGAAAGTCGGGTCGCCGACGCCGGAGGGGGCGATCAACTGCTCGCCCCTGCCAGCATCCGGAATTGGGCCGGGCGCGCAGCGGCATGGTTTTATCGAGGCGGAGATTGCCGTCGTGCTGGCCCATGACCTACTTCCGCGGAATGCGCCCTACACGGACACAGAGGTCCTGGCCGCCATCGCCAGCGCGCACCCGGCAATTGAGGTGCTGGACAGCCGGTTCGCGTCCGATCCCGACCCGTGGTCCGGCCTGGCCGATGCGGGCGGGCATGCGGGGTTGGTGCTGGGTCCGGCCATCGAAGGCTGGGCGGAATCAGATCTTGCGAATGAGACGGTGGAGGTTTCTGTGGACGGCACGGTGGTCAAGCGTGGCCACGGCAACCCGGGCGGGCCGATGCTGCGGCTGCTGCGCTGGATGGCCGATACTGGCGCACGCTGGGATGGCGGGCTTCGGGCAGGGCAAGTTGTCACGACCGGCTCATGGACGGGCAAGGATCGGGTGGGTGTAGGGCAGGTGGCGAAAGTCGCGTTTGCGGGATCCGGGGCGGTCGGACTGTAGGGCGAGTTGTCCAGTACCCGTGCTGGCTGATTTCGTTCTCAGGCCTGCTTGAAATATTCGACGCGGGAGGACCCAGCGGCATTCCAACCAGGCCATTGTCCAACAATCCCGCACCCGTGCTAGGCCATGCCCAAGGCCGCTGCATGACGCTAGGCCAGGGAGACGATCCATGACGGTCCGCAATCTGCAGACTGACGCGCAACCACCAGCCGCAGCGTAGCCCGGTCGCATGCGCATTCCAGACCTCTTGCCCGAGGAGATGGACCACGCCCAGCGCGAGGTGATCGACGAGGCCGTGGCTGGCAAGCGGGGCCGTATTCCCGGGCCGCTACGCATCTGGATCCGCAGCCCGGAACTCGGCCGGCATGCCCAGCGGCTTGGCACGTTCCTACGCTACGACACGATCTTGGGGCCGCGTTTATCAGAGCTCGCGATCCTGGTCACTGCGCGCGCATGGACGGCGCAGTACGAGTGGTACGCGCATGAGCGGGAGGCGGAGAAGGCCGGTCTCGACCGGGCAATCATCGCCGCGATCGCCGCCCGTCAAACCCCGGTGTTTACGGATCCGGCCGCACAGGCGGTCTATAACTACGCGAGTGCACTGCACGGCACCCATCACGTAGCGGCCCTCATTCACGATGCGGCCCTGGCGGCGCTTGGTGAACGCGGCGTGGTCGAGTTGGTTGGGCTGCTCGGCTACTACACGTTGGTGGCCATGACCCTGAATGCGTTCGAATACCCGCTGCCCGCCGGTGTAACGCCGGGACTACCACCCTGATGCCAGACCGGTTGAGTGGTAACAGGACGGACTGGCCGCACATCAATCAAGATGGCCCGATGAGCGACAGCGCTGCCCTGGTCGACCTGATCCCGCAGATCGCGCCCACCGCCGCGCGGCGTCATAAAATGCTGGTCGATAACCCGGCCGGGTTCTTCGGTTTTTCATGCTGAACAATCGCGACCTGCTGCGTGGCAGCTGCCTGATTGGCATATCGCTGCTTTTTGCTGTGCCGGCGCTGCAATACCCGATCGGCACCGTCGCCCGTGCCGGCCCGGGCATGTTCCCTTTGTTTGTGAGCTTCCTGTTGTTTCTGGTGGGCGTGGCGACGGTGATCCGGTCTACCCTCGTTGCGCGGGCGCCCATGACGTTCAGTTTCAGGAATGTGGGCTTGATCCTGGGTAGCCTGGTCGGGTTCGTCGTTCTCTCGCAGACCGTCAACATGACGTTCGGCATCATCTTTTTGGTCTTTTTGGCCGCGGCTGCCGCGCCGCCCTATTCCGTGGTGCGTAATGCCCAGACTGCCGCGGTGTTGCTGGCGATCGCATTCGCATTCCAGCGCCTCTTTGGCCTCGAACTGAACCTGTACTGATGGACACGCTGCACAACCTGGCATTCGGGTTTGAACATGCGCTGACCTGGCAGAATCTTATGTTTTGCGCGATCGGCTGCACGGTCGGTACGCTGGTGGGCTTGCTGCCGGGGCTAGGTCCGTTGGCGACCATCAGCCTACTGCTGCCGCTGACGTACGCCCTGCCGCTCGATGGATCGTTGATCATGCTGGCCGGCATCTATTACGGCGCACAATATGGCGACAGCGTCAGCGCCATCACGATGAAGATGCCGCATGCCAGCAGCATCGTCGCCTGCATCGATGGCTACGCGATGACGCTGAAGGGCCAAACCGGGCTGGCGCTATTCACGGCGGGTGTATCGAGCTTCATCGGCGGCACCGTGGCCCTGCTGGTTCTGGCCGTGCTGGCACCGGTCCTGGGCGACGTGGCGCTGCTGTTTGGCCCGGTCGAGTACGCGTCCCTCGTGATGCTCGGCTTTTTTTGCGTCAGTTTCGTCACGACCGGCAATCTGCTGAATGGCCTTGCGATGTGCCTGATCGGCGTGCTGCTCGGCCAGGTCGGCACGGACGTGAATAGCGGGTTGGCGCGGTTCACGTTCGGGCTTCACTCCCTCGATGACGGGGTGGGGCTGGTCAGCATCGCCCTTGGCTGCTTCGGCATTGCCGAAATCGCCAAGCAACTCGATAGCCGGGAACACCGGTCGCCATTCGCCGGTACGATCAAACTCATGCCGAGCTGGGGGGAGTTCAAGCGGATCATCCCAAGCGCGCTGCGGGGTAGCGTCGCCGGGTCTGTGCTGGGGCTGATGCCGGGGGGTGGCCCGGTGATCGCGCAGTTTGCCGCCTATGCAATCGATAAGAAGTTCAGCAAATACCGGGACGAAATCGGCCATGGCGCGATCGAGGGCGTGGCCGGGCAGGCGGCGGCGGATGAGGCGGCGGCGCGCACAAGCTTTATTCCGCTGATGAGCATCGGCATCCCCGAAAACCCGGTCATGGCGCTCATGATGGCCGCCTTCATCATCAAGGGCGTGCAGCCCGGCCCGAATATGATTCCCGAGCATCCTGACCTGTTCTGGGGCCTGGTCGCCAGCATGTGGATCGGCAACTGCTTCCTGCTGTTCCTGAACGTGCCCCTGGTCCGCTACTGGCTGTCGGTTTTCAAGATACCGTACCGCGCCCTGTTTCCCGCGATCTTGTTTTTCTGCTGCATCGGCACGTTCAGCGTGAACAACAATATCACCGACATCTACATCACGGCGTTTTTTGGCGTTCTCGGCTACACCTTCATGCGTCTGCAGCTTGATCCTGCGCCGCTCATGCTCGGTTTTATCCTGGGGCCGATGCTGGAGGAGAATTTGCGTCGCGCCCTGCTGCTCAGCCATGGCGACTTCAGCGTGTTCGTCACGCGGCCCATCAGCGGTGTGTTCGTGGGGTTGGTGGCGGTGCTGGTGGTCTGGCAGGTGGGGAAGTTCGCGATGCAACGCCGGCAGCGACCAGTGGCGTAAATCGCTTTCGACTCCACAGCGTCTGTCGTGCGCTTGCCGCCATAGGCCAAACCTGCGATATCGCGTTCGCCCGCCACCCGGTGGGCGAATTCACACGCGGGGCACTTTCCCGGGGGCGACCCCAGGTTCCGGTGCCGACAGGCCATCCCCGCGGAGGCAACAACCGGACCACCAAGGAAAGCACGCGCCATGGCTATACCTGATTTCAATTTGCGCCAATTGCTTGAAGCGGGCGTCCATTTCGGCCACCACACCCGGCGCTGGAATCCGCGCATGGGGCCGTACCTGTTTGGTATTCGCAACCAGGTTCACATCATCGATCTGCAGCAGACGGTCCCGATGCTGGACCGGGCATTGCGCGCCGTGCGCGACGTGACGGCGGCTGGCGGGCGCGTGCTGTTTGTGGGCACTAAGCGCGCGGCAGCCGAGTACGTGGCCGAATCAGCCCAGCGCTGCGGCCAGTATTATGTGAACCACCGCTGGCTCGGCGGCATGCTCACCAACTGGAAGACCATTACCGGCAGCATCAAGCGCCTGCGGCAAATTGAAGAGATGCTGGGTGGCAACATCGAGGGCCTGACCAAGAAGGAGATCCTGGAGATCACCCGCGACCAGGAGAAGCTGGAACGGGCGCTGGGCGGCATCAAGGATATGGGCGGCCTACCGGACATCCTGTTCATTATCGACACAAACAAGGAAAAGCTTGCGGTTGAGGAAGCCAACAAGCTCGGCATCCCCGTGATCGCCGTGCTGGACAGCAACTCCGACCCAACCGGCGTGACCTACCCCATTCCCGGCAATGATGACGCGATCCGCGCCATCACACTCTATTGCGATCTGGTCGCCGGCGCCGTGCTGGACGGCATCAGTGCGGAAATGGTGGCCAGCGGCCAGGACTTTGGCGCTGCCGAGGAACTGCCGGCCGCGATGCTGCCGGAGATTTCGCCCGCCCCTGCGCCTGCTTCTGTGCCCGCATCTACGCCTGCCCCGGCCGCGCAGCCCGTGGCGTAGGGAGCAGGTCAGATGGCAGAGATTTCCGCCGCCATGGTCCGTGACCTTCGTGAGAAGACGGGCGCTGGCATGATGGACTGCAAAAAGGCGTTGAGCGAGAGCGGGGGCGACGCCGAGGCCGCGTTCGACTGGCTGCGTAAAAAGGGCTTGTCGGCGGCGGCGAAAAAGAGTGGCCGGGTCGCGGCGGAGGGCCTGGTCGGCGTGGCCACGGCACCGCAGCGCGCGGCGATGGTCGAGGTGAATGCCGAAACTGACTTCGTAGCGCGTAACGAAAGCTTTCAGGCTACGGTGGAGGCGATCGCCAAAATCGCCCTGGAAGTTGGCGAGAATCTGGACGCTATCCGGGCTGCGCCGTTTCCGGGCACGGGCCGCACGGTTGCGGACGAACTGACCCACCTGGTTGCTACCATCGGCGAGAATATGACCATTCGCCGCGCCCGTGTTTTGACGGTGAAGCAGGGGGTCGTCGCCAGCTACGTCCACAACGTCTTGCGGCCCGGCCTGGGTAAGATCGGCGTGCTGGTCGCGATCGAGGGTCCGTCGGAGATCGCGGTCTTGGAGACGCTGGGCCGTCAAGTCGGCATGCACGTCGCTGCCACGCGCCCCGATGCGCTGGACGTCGACGCGGTTGATCCGGCCGCCCTGGAGCGGGAGCGTGCCGTCCTGATCGAACAGGCCCGCGCGTCCGGCAAGGCCGAGGCGATTATTGAAAAGATGGTCGATGGCCGTATCCGCAAATACTATGAGGAAGTGGTGCTGCTGGAGCAGGTCTGGGTTCATGATGGTGAAAGCCGCGTGCGCGCTGTCGTGAAAAAGGCAGGAGCCACGTTGGCCGGATTTGAACGGTTTACGCTCGGCGAGGGCATTGAAAAGCAAACGGGCGACTTTGCAGCGGAGGTTGCCGCCGCGTCGGGCGTCCCCCAGCCCCAGCACGAGCCGCCTCACGCCTAAGCCTGCACGCCCCAGGCCCGCGACGCCCTGAGCCCGTACGCCCTGAGCCCGTACGCCCTGAGCCCGTACGGCCTGAGCCCGTACGCCCTGAGCCCGTACGCCCTGAGCCTACTGCGCCCCCCAAAAGCCTACCGCGCTTGTGACGGGCGGCAGCACCAACTAGGGTGCGCCGCCCGGCATCAAAGGACTCCATGACCTTCGACCCCTCCCATAAACGCGTGCTGCTGAAGGTCTCGGGTGAGGCATTGATGGGCCGCCGGGAGTATGGGCTCGATACCGACACGGTGGGCCGGATCGCGGCCGATGTCGGCGACGTGGTGCGGATGGGCGTGCAGGTTTGTCTGGTAATCGGCGGCGGTAACATCTTTCGCGGCGTTTCGGCGGCGGCAGGCGGCATGGACCGGGCGCAGGCTGACTACATGGGCATGCTGGCGACGGTCATGAATGCGCTCGGCATGCAGTCAGCGCTGGAGCGGATCGGCGTACCGACCCGGGTTCAATCCGCCATTTCCATGAGCAGCGTGTGCGAACCGTTCATCCGGCGTCGGGCAGAACGGCATATGGAAAAAGGCCGGGTCGTGATTTTCGCCGCTGGGACGGGAAACCCGTTCTTCACGACCGACACTGCGGCTGCGTTGCGGGCTGCCGAAATGAACTGTGACTTATTGCTGAAGGGCACGCAAGTTGATGGCGTATATGCCGCCGATCCGCGCAAGCATCCGGATGCGGAGCGTTATGACGAGCTTACGTACCTGGATGTATTGGCCCGCGACCTGGGCGTTATGGATGCCGCTGGGATCAGCCTCGCGCGGGAAAACGGGCTACCCATTATCGTGTTCAACATTCACGCGCCGGGTGCGTTCGCCCAGGTTATGCGGGGTGAGGGCCGGTTCACCCGTATCGTTGAACCACAGCATTAGGAGCCGCCTGTGCCCGCCGACCTTGCCGCTCTGACCACCGATCTTGCCCGCCGCATGGATGGCGCGATGGAAACGTTGCGCCGTGATTTCAGTGGCCTACGCACCGGGCGCGCCAGCCCGGCGTTGCTGGAACCCGTCAAGGTTGAGGCGTATGGCACCGAGGTTCCGATTACCCAAGTCGGGACGATCGGCGTGCCGGAACCGCGGATGATCACCGTCCAGGTTTGGGACCGCACGCTGGTGGGCGCTGTCGAACGGGCGATCCGGGATAGCGGCCTGGGACTAAATCCCGGGTCGGACGGGCAGATGGTGCGCGTGCCGATCCCGCAACTGACCGCTGAACGCCGGACGGAGCTCGCCAAGGCGGCCGGTCGCTATGCCGAGGGTAGCAAAATTGCCGTGCGCGGGGTTCGGCGTGACGGCATGGACCAGATTAAGGCGTATGAAAAAAAAGGCGAGATCAGTGAGGATGAGTTGAAGGACTGGTCCGAAACGGTGCAGAAGCAGACGGATGGCTATATTCGCCGGATCGATGACCAGCTTGTGGAAAAGGACCGGGAGATCCGGCAGGTCTAACCCATGGGCGTGCAAGACAGGAGCGGGGGTACCGCCACCCGGCCCGCCGTGCAGGAGGCAGTGCCCCGCCACGTCGCAGTAATTATGGATGGCAATGGACGCTGGGCAGCCGCACGCAGCCTGCCGCGCGCCGCCGGGCATCGCGCAGGCGCACAGGCGGTCCGCCGCACTATCGAGGCTGCGATCACGTCCGGCGTAACGTGGCTTACGCTCTATGCCTTCAGCAGTGAGAACTGGCGGCGTCCGGCCGATGAGGTCCTGGAGCTCACCGGACTGCTAAAGCACTATTTGCGGCAGGAGCTTGCGGAACTAGCCGAGCAGGGCGTCCGGCTGCGTGTGATTGGTGATCGTACACGGTTCGACGCCGAAACCCGCGCCGAGCTGGATCGCGCGGAACAACGGACGGCCGGCAATGTGCGCCTGAACTTGAATGTCGCTCTGTCCTACGGTGCCCGGAACGAACTCGTTTGCGCCGCGCGCGCCGTGGCCCAGGCGGCGGCGGCGGGGCAGCTCGACCCGGCAGACCTCGATGAGGCGTATTTCGAAAAGTTTCTCAGTACCGCCGGCATGCCCGATCCGGACTTGCTGATCCGCACGTCGGGCGAGCGCCGGCTGTCGAACTTCTTGCTATGGCAGTCGGCCTATGCGGAGCTCGTGTTCCTCGATGTGCTGTGGCCTGATTTTGGCCCGGCCGAGTTTGGCAATGCGCTGACGGAGTTTGCCCGCCGGGAACGCCGATTTGGCGCGCGCCCTGCCTGACACTGCCCCGCTGCGCTGGGCCGATTTGCGGCGGCGGATCGTATCGGCCGTCATCATGGCGCCCGTGGCCCTGGGTTGCGCCTGGCAGGGCGGCGTGGCCTGGGTGGCGCTGATCTGTATCGCGGGCGGTGCGGTCGCGACGGAGTGGGTGGCGCTATGTGGCCGTAGCAGCTGGTCCATGGCCGGCCTGGCCGTACCGGGCGCGGTGGTTGCGGCATGCATCAGCACGGCCCTGTCGGACCTGGTTATGGCGGCGGCGTTCCTGGTGGCAGGCAGCGTGCTGGCGTGGCGTCCGGTGCTCGGCCTGGGCGTTTTATATGCCGGTGTGGCGGGCGTGGCGCTTATCTGGCTGCGGGACGACCCGGTGGCAGGCCGCGCCAATATCTTGTTTCTGATTACAGCGATCGTCGCATCCGACATTGGCGCTTATGCGTTCGGACGCTTGGTGGGCGGCCCGCGTCTGGCCCCGTTAATCTCACCTGGTAAGACATGGTCGGGGGCATTGGGCGGGCTGGCGGTCGCCGCGGTGGCGGGGTGCATTATCGCGGCTGTTTTGGGTACGGGTAGCCTGGCTTCAGCGAGCCTGATTGCCGTTTTCTTGGCGGCGGTGGCGCAGGGTGGCGACTTGTTTGAAAGCTGGGTGAAGCGCCGTTCGGGCGTAAAGGACTCGGGATGGCTGATCCCGGGTCATGGGGGCGTGATGGACCGGTTGGATGGGTTCATGGCAGCGGGGCCGGTAGCGGCGGCGCTGGCGCTGTTGGTCGGGCGGGGGACGGTATTGTGGCAGTAGACGTGCGGACGGTAAGCGTGCTCGGCAGTAGCGGCAGCGTAGGTGCCAGCACCGTAGACCTGTTGCGCGCCAACCCTGGCCGGTTCCGGGTTCGGGCGCTGGTGGGTGGCCGGAACGCCCAGGTTTTGGCCGAGCAGGCGCGGGCACTTCATGCCGAAATCGCCGTCATTGCCGACCCGGCTGCGCACCCGGCTTTGGTTGCCGCCTTGGCCGGCAGCGGAGTCCAGACCGCGTGTGGGACGCAGGCCGTATTGGATGCAGCCAGCCTGCCGGCGGACTGGACTATGGCGGCCATCACCGGTGCCGCCGGCCTGCCGCCCACCCTGGCCGCCATTCGCCGCGGCGGCGCGATCGCACTGGCGAACAAGGAGGCTTTGGTTTGCGCCGGCGCTGTCATGCTGCGTGCCGTACATGATGCAGGCGCCACGCTTCTGCCTGTCGACAGCGAACATAATGCCATTTTCCAGGCAATGGCCGAAAACAATCGCGGCGGTGTCGAACGTATCGTCCTGACCGCATCGGGCGGTCCGTTTCGGAATGCAACGCTGGACGAGATGGCCCGTGCTACGCCCG
This sequence comes from Rhodospirillales bacterium, assembly GCA_043788425.1. Lineage (GTDB taxonomy): Bacteria > Pseudomonadota > Alphaproteobacteria > Acetobacterales > Acetobacteraceae > JANPPS01. The sequence goes on along the minus strand of JAYVTX010000056.1, from coordinate 1,552 downwards.
AAGCAGCGTTGCGCCACCCGATATGGTCGATGGGTGCAAAAATCTCGATCGATAGCGCCACCATGTTCAACAAGGGTCTGGAGTTGATTGAGGCCGCCCGCCTGTTCGACATGGACGAGCGTGAGATTGGCGTTCTGATCCATCCGCAATCCGTCGTGCATGGCCTGGTGTACTATCGTGATGGCAGCGTGCTGGCCCAGTTGGGCGCGCCGGACATGCGCATCCCGATCGCACACACCCTCGCCTGGCCCGGGCGGCTGCCGACCAATTCGCCCCGCTTGGACCTGGCAGCGACCGGGCGGCTGGAGTTTTTCGAGCCCGATCCGGTCCGTTTTCCTGCCCTGCGCCTGGCACGTGACGCCTTGCGCGCGGGGGGTGGGGCCCCCACCATCCTATCGGCTGCGAATGAGGTGGCCGTCGAGGCCTTCCTCAATCGACGGCTTGGATTTACGGCGATCGCGGAACTCGTCGCAGCTGTCCTCGACCGGCTTGGTGCGCCGCCAGCCGATACGCTGGCGGCTGTGATGGAGCTGGACGGGGCCGCGCGCCGGGCTGCCCATATAATCGCTGCGCAACGCGCGGCCTGACGAAAGAAACGCCATGGAGCCGCTTCGTAGTATCGCCGCCTTCCTCGTCGTGCTCGGCGTGTTGGTGTTCGTGCATGAGATGGGCCACTACCTCGCCGCCCGGTGGCGCGGCATCCATGTCGAGGCATTTTCGATCGGCTTTGGCCGGGCGATTACGCAATGGACGGATCGGCTAGGTACGGTCTGGAAGTTGTCCTGGCTGCCGCTGGGCGGCTACGTGAAGTTGCATGGGCAGGAGCAGCCGGCCGATGCGTCGCCAGAGGACCGGGCCGCATGGATCGCCGGGCGGACGTTTCATGAAAAGTCGGTTGTGTCCCGCGCTATCGTTGTCGCCGCCGGGCCGGTCGCGAATTTCCTGCTGGCGATCGTGCTGTTTACCGGGTTGTTCGCCGCGATCGGCCGTCCCGAGTCGATACCGGTATTCAGCGATGTCGTAGAGGGTGGCCCGGCGGCATCGGCCCAGCTGCAGAAGGGCGACCGGGTATTGTCCATCGACGGCACAACGGTTCAGCGTTTTGAAGATATTCGCCGCCTGGTGGCCGACGCGCCCGACCGTACCGTTGACATTGCGATCGAACGTAACGGCCAGCCCCAGACCGTGCCGGTTCACATCGGTGTGAAGGAACAAGGCCGCAGCCGGATCGGCTTCCTGGGCGTCGCCGGTGCACAGGGCGCGTATCAGAAAATGGGTCCCGTCCAGGCGGTGGGTGCCGGCGTGACCCAGACCTGGGACGTCATGGTTCAGACGTTGCAGAGCTTTGGTCAGATGCTGAGCGGCAGCCGCGGGGCCGAGGAGTTGGGCGGACCGCTTCGCATTGCGCAGATGTCGGGACAGGTGGCCCAGCTGGGTATTCCAAGCCTGATTAGTTTCATCGCGCTGCTGTCGATCAACCTTGGCCTGATCAACCTGTTTCCGATTCCCATCCTGGATGGCGGGCACCTGGTGTTTTATGCGATCGAGGCCG
>JAYVTX010000055.1:0-20053 GCA_043788425.1 Rhodospirillales bacterium | reverse complement strand
AAATTGCCATGCACGCGCGACGCCCGCATCACCTCCGGCTTACCCCCGGTGCCCAACGACACTTTTGCGGTGCGCCGGGCCCGGATGACTTGTAAGGCGAGGAAGACGTAGCCCAAAGCCAAGATGGCGGCGTAATAGGGGGCAACGCGAAGCATTTTAGAACGAAACCGGTGTCGCCTGCACGACCAGCGGCAGCGCCCGCACGGCGGCCAGAACATCTTCCGGAATCGCGTCATCGACGCTCATCAGGCAGATTGCGTCACCGCCGGGTTTGGCACGGCCAAGGTGGAAGGTCGCGATGTTGATGCCCGCATCCGCCAGCGTCGCGCCAAACCGGCCGATAAAGCCCGGCTTATCCTGGTTGGTGACATACAGCATGTGCCGGTCGAAATCGGCCTCGACCTTGATGCCCTTTATCTCCACCAGGCGGGGGCGCGACCCGGCGAATAGCGTGCCCGCAACCGAGCGCTCTCCCCGTTCCGTCGTGACGGTCAGGCGGACGAGGGTTTGGTATTCGCTTGGCCGGTCATGCACCGTTTCGGCCACATCCAGGCCGCGTTCCCGCGCTAGGACCGGGGCGTTGACCATGTTCACACCCGCCATCATCGGCGATAGCAGCCCGGCCAGCAGTGCCGCCGTCAAGGGCCGGGTATTCAGTGCTGCAACCTGGCCCTCATAGTCGACCGCAACCGCAGACACGACGCCGTCCGACGCCTGCGTCAGTTGCCCGGCGAACGTCCCCAAATAGCGGCACAACTCCAGATAGGGGCGTAACCGTGGCGCGTCCTCCGCCGATACGGACGCCATGTTGATGGCGTTGCTGACCGCACCCGTCAGCAAGAAGTCGCTCATTTGCTCGGCGACTTGCAGGGCGACGTTTTCCTGCGCCTCGGTCGTGGCGGCACCCACGTGCGGGGTGCACACGACGGTGTCCAGGGCAAATAACGGGCTGGCGGTCGCGGGTTCGGTTTCGAACACATCCAGTGCCGCACCGGCCACGTGTCCGGACTCCAGGGCCTCCGCCAACGCCGCTTCGTCGATCAAGCCACCACGGGCGCAATTCACGATCCGCACACCGCGCTTGCAGGCCGCCAGCGCCTGGCGGGACAGGATGTTGCGCGTGGCATCCGTCAGTGGCGTGTGCAGGGTGATGACGTCCGCGCGGGCCAGTAGGTCGCTCAGCTCCACCTTCTCCACGCCCAGCGCCACGGCACGCGCGGCCGTCAGGAACGGGTCATACGCCACCACGCGCATGTGTAGGCCCACGGCCCGGTTCGCGACGATCGAGCCGATGTTGCCGCAGCCGATCAGGCCCAGCGTCTTGTTCGTCAGCTCCACACCCATAAAGCGGTTTTTTTCCCACTTACCGGCGCGGGTACTGGCCGTCGCCTCCGGTATTTGCCGGGCTAGAGCGAACATCATCGCCACCGCATGTTCGGCCGTCGTGATGGCGTTGCCGTTGGGGGTATTCATCACCACGACGCCGCGGGCGGTTGCAGATTTTACGTCCACGTTATCGACGCCGATGCCGGCCCGGCCGACCACGCGCAATTTCGGGGCGGCGTCCAGCACCTCCCGCGTCACCTTCGTCGCCGAGCGGATCGCCAGGCCATCATAGTCGCCAATGATGGCGCGCAACTCGGCCGGGGTCAGGCCGGGTTTCACGTCTACGTCGATCCCGCGGGTGCGAAAGATCTCGACGGCGGCGGGAGACAGCTTATCGCTGATCAGAACGCGGGTCATGCGGCGTACTCCGTCTCAAGCGTGGCATGGGCCCAGTCGAGCCAGGGAAGCAGGGCCGTGATATTTACCGTTTCGACCGTGGCCCCGCCCCAGATGCGCAGACCCGGCGGTGCATCGCGGTGGCCGGCGATGTCGAACGCCACGCCCTCCTTTTCCAGCAACGACGCCATCCGCTTGGCCGCCTTCGCCTGCCCGTCACTATCCAGGGCCGTAAACCAGGGGGACGTGATGCGAAGGCAGATCGATGTGCAAGACCGGGTGGTGGGATCGCTCGCCAGGAACGCAGCCCAGTGGCTGTGGCCGACCCAGGCGGCGACGGCGGCCAGATTGGCCTCGCTACGGGCAATCAGGCCGGGCAACCCACCGACGCTTTCAGCCCAGCGCAGACCGTCCAGCGCGTCTTCCACACACAGCATCGACGGCGTGTTGATCGTCTCGCCCCGGAACACGCCAGCCGCCAGCTTGCCCCCGCTGGTCAGGCGGAACACCTTTGGCAGTGGCCAGGCGGGCTTGTAGGTTTCAAGCCGCTCGACCGCGCGGGGGGACAAAGCGAGCATGCCGTGCGCCGCCTCACCCCCCAGGACCTTTTGCCAGGACCAGGTTACGATATCGAGCTTTTCGTAGGGTAATTCCATCGCGAAGGCGGCAGAGGTGGCATCGCAAAACACCAGGCCGTCGCGGGCCGTGGACAGGTCTGTGGGCCGTAGCCGAACACCGGCCGTGGTGCCGTTCCAGGCCAACACGACATCATGCGTCGGGTCGATCGCGGCAAGGTCGGGCAACGCGCCATACGGGGCACGCAGCACGCGGGCGTCGAGTTTCAGTTGCTTGGTGATATCCGTCGCCCAGGCTTCGGAAAAGCTTTCAAACGCCAACACATCCACCGGCCGAGCGCCGAGCATGGTCCACATCGCCATTTCGATCGCGCCCGTGTCGGAGCCCGGGACGATGCCGAGTATCCAGTTGGCGGGTAGCCCGAGGATGGCGCGGGAGCGATCGATGACCTCCGCCAACTTGGCTTTTGGCACAGATGCGCGGTGACTGCGGCCGAGGGACGCGTCTGCCAGCGCATGGAGCGACCAGCCAGGTCGTTTGGCACAGGGGCCGGAGGAGAAATCGGGATTGTGGGGACGTACGAACGGCATGGCCGCCACGCGTGTGCGTGTCTCTGACATAAGCTCTCCCTTTCAGAAGAACGTGCACCCCGGTGGGGGAGTGTGGCCCGGCATTGATATCGGCTGGCCGAAGTTGCATGTCAATTGAAAAGCCGTTGACCAACAATCGCGCACATTGGCACGCTAGAAACGTGTGACGACCGCGATGATGAATTGGTGAACCAAAAGGTGCTTTGGATGAATGAATGAGGCGATATGCGTAACACCAGTATGCCGCCGTATAAGCGATGGGCCCGTCTCTCGGTGTATGACCACCAATCGTGGTGGTACGCCCACCTTCACGAGCTAGGCGCTATCTCGGAGGCAGCTCAAATTCGTTCACTGTCGATGTACTAAACGCTTGATCCGGAGATCTTTCCTGTCGAGCGCTTCGTCATTAGACGGCGGAGAAGTATGCTGAACTTGGCTGTAAGGAAAGCCCACTGGTTTTATGTGGACGCCCTTAAATTAGCGAAAGTCTTCTGCCCGTTAGCGTTCGAATAGAATTACACGGCCTCTCCACTTGGAAGAAGCATCCAACTTGCTTAATCATTGAACGAAGGACTATTCAGCGAGGAGATGAGGTCAAAGAGACTGTCAGACAAAAGCGGAAACTAAACCGCCTCCCAGCCAGCCACCTTACCTGGCAGCACCTGATGGCCCAACGGCCCATGCCCCTGGCCATACCCGGGTGCTGCCAAGATGGCAGCCTGCACATACGCCCGCGCCCGTAGGACTGCGTCTGGTAGCGCCATGCCCTGGGCCAGCCCAGCTGCAACCGCACTCGCTGTCGTGCACCCGGTGCCGTGGGTGTGGTGGGTGTCGATGCGGGGGCCGTCCAGCCGGCGTACACCCCCGGCTGTGCCCAGCCAGTCCCGCACGATCTCGCCTGGCAGATGCCCACCCTTCAACAGCACAGCGCGTGGCCCCATCGCCAACAGCGCCGCGATCGCTCGCGATACGCTGGCCTCATCCGTGATGGTCAGACCCGTCAGCGCCTCCGCCTCCGGCACGTTTGGGGTCAACACGGTGGCGAGGGGCAGGAGGGTCCGTAACGCACCGATAGCCGCGGGGTCGAGTAAACGTGCCCCACCCTTGGCCACCATAACCGGATCGATAACGATGGGGCATGTCAGGCCGCGCAGCACTTCCGCCACAGCCTCGATCAGGGCGGCGTCGCCCAGCATACCGGTCTTGACGGCGTCGGCCCCGATATCGTCCAGCACGACCCGCATCTGCTGCTGCACGAACGCGGGCGGCACCGGGTGCACGCCGTGAACGCCAAGCGTGTTCTGCGCCGTCAGCGCCGTGATGGCCGTCATGCCATAACCACCCAGCGCCATGACCGTTTTCAGATCCGCCTGAATGCCCGCGCCACCCCCGGAGTCGGATCCCGCGACAATCAAAACTTTCCCATTCACGGCGGCCATCATGCGGCGTGTGCGGCCCCGCTGATGGTGTCACATAGGGACGTGACCAAGCGTCGGACCAGCGCTGCATCTTCGCCCTCCGCCATGACGCGCACCAGCGGTTCTGTGCCGCTTTCGCGCAGCAACAAACGGCCCGTGGTGCCCAATTCCGCCTCCGCCGCCGCCATCGCCGCAACAACATGCGGATGGCGCAGTGGCGACGGGCCGGCGAACCGCACGTTTTGCAGCAGTTGCGGCAGGGGCTCGAACAATCGGCACGCCTCGCTCGCCGGGCGATTCTGTTCGGTCAGCACCGCAAGGACTTGCAACGCCGCGATCAGCCCGTCACCCGTGGTGGCGTAGTCAGACAGGATCATATGGCCCGACTGCTCACCACCCACATTGGCGCCCGACGCGCGCATCCGCTCCACAACGTAGCGATCGCCGACGCGGGTACGGTGCAACGGCGTGCCCTGCCCGGCCAGAAAGCGTTCCAGGCCCAGATTGGACATGACGGTCGCGACAACCTCACCCCCGGTCAGCCGGCCGGCGCGATGCCAGCTTTGTGCAATCAGGGCCAGGATTTGGTCGCCATCTACCAGCTCGCCTTTTTCGTTGGCCAGCAGCAGCCGGTCCGCGTCGCCGTCCAACGCCAGGCCCAAATCCGCGCCATGGGCCAGTACTTGCGCGCATAGATGCGCCGGCTCGGTACTGCCGACGTCCCGATTGATGTTGAAGCCATCCGGCTCGACACCCACTGGGATGATGGTGGCACCCAGCTCCCACAGCACTGTCGGCGCCACCTTGTACGCGGCCCCGTTGGCGCAATCGATGACGATTTTCAGGCCGTCCAGCGTGCGCCCGCGGGGAAATGTCGCTTTTGCCGCTTCAATATACCGGCCGCCCGAATCGGTCATGCGGGACGCCCGGCCCAACTGCCGCGGTGCCGCAAGCCGGCCGGCGCGACTGGCGGCCATCAGCGCCTCGATCTCGATCTCGGTCTCATCCGACAATTTGAACCCATCGGGGCCGAACAGCTTGATGCCGTTATCCTCAAATTGGTTATGCGACGCCGAGATCATGACGCCCAGATCGGCGCGCAGGCTGCGGGTCAGCATAGCAATCGCGGGCGTGGGCAACGGGCCGACCAGCGTGACATCCATGCCGGCGCTAATGAATCCCGCGACCAATGCCGGTTCGATCATGTAGCCCGACAGACGCGTATCTTTGCCAATTACAACCTGGTGCCGGTGTGCGCCGCGCACGAATAGCAGGCCCGCAGCCTGGCCGAGCGCCAGGGCTGTTTCGGCGGTCATGGGATCGACGTTGGCGGTACCCCGGATGCCGTCTGTGCCGAACAGCCGCCGAATCGTCATTGGGTGTGCTCCATCGCTCGGGTCTAGCTTAGTCATGCAGCGCTTGCCAAACCCGCAACGCCTGCGCTGTTTCAGCCACGTCGTGTACACGCAGTGTCCGTGCACCCCCGGCCCAAGCCGCGAGTGCCGCCGCGACGGAGGCGCAGACGGACCGCTCTGCCCCGCTTAGCGCGGTCAAGAACCGCTTTCGGGAGAGCCCGGCGACGATGGGAAGATCAAGCTTTCGCAGGGCGTCCATTCCCCGCACTAGCGCTACATTGTGGTCGGCCGTCTTGGCAAAGCCAAAGCCTGGGTCGATCGCAATCTGCCGCCGGTCTATTCCGGCTGCAACGGCCGCGTCGACCCGGTTTGACAGCGCGCACACCACGTCTGCCACAACGTCGTCATACTGTGCGTAGCCGGCCATTGTAGCGGGCGTGCCACGCATGTGCATCAGGATAACGGGGCAGCCCCGGGATGCGATAAGGGTCATAGCTGCTGGATCGTGAGTCAGCGCGCTAACGTCGTTCACCACGGTCGCGCCGGCATCCAGGGCGGCGGCCATGGTGCTGGCGTTGCGTGTGTCGACCGAGATCGGCACGATCCCGGCCAGACCGCGGATGATTGGGAGGATACGGGCTTGCTCGTCCGTCGGCGAAACAGGGGTCGCGCCCGGCCGGGTCGATTCGCCGCCCACATCGATGATTGCGGCCCCGTCGGCCAGCATTTGACGCCCGGCGGCAATGGCGGCGGCCGGGCTAGTGTAGCGGCCACCATCGGAAAAGCTGTCAGGCGTCACGTTCAAAATGCCCATGATCGCGGGCCACAAAAAAGGGGCCGGCATTGCTGCCAGCCCCCTGTCCGTCATCAAGGCCCTAACCCGGCTGCGGCAGCCCACCAGCCGGGGGTGCGCTCGGCCGCGTGCTGGTCGGCACCGACGCCCGGCGTTGGTCGGGTGCCGGCTCGTCGTTCACAACCCGGATCACCGGCTCGCCGCGAAGCACTGTCCGAATTTCCTCGCCAGACAGCGTCTCATACTCGATCAATCCGCGAGCCAGGCGATGCAGTTCGTCAAGCCGGTCGGTCAGAAGCGTCTTGGCACCGGCGTACGCCGTACCGATAAGCACCTGAACCTCGGAGTCGATCGCCTCTGTCACGGCTTCCGACACGTTCTTGTTCTGCGTCACAGAGTGACCGAGAAAGACCTCTTGGCTGTTATCGTCGTATGACACCATCCCAAGTTTATCGCTCATTCCCCACTGGGTAACCATCGCCCGGGCCATTCTAGTCATCTGCTTGATGTCACCACTCGCACCGGAGGTGATCCGGTCCGAACCAAAGACGATCTCTTCCGCCGCACGGCCACCCGCAGTCATACGGAGGTTCGCTAGGCAAAACGCTTTTGTGTAGGTCAGTCGGTCTGTTTCCGGCAAGGCCATTACCATGCCGCCAGCGCCGCCACGTGGAATGATCGTGGCCTTGTGGATAGGATCGCAATCCGGATCATGAAGGCCGCACAGCGCATGGCCCGCCTCGTGATAGGCGGTCAATCGCTGACCTTCCTCCGTCAGCACGGCACTGCGGCGCTCCGTACCCATCATCACCTTGTCCTTGGCGTACTCGAACTCGTGCATCGCTACAACGCGCTTGCCCAACCGGGCAGCCAACAGTGCAGCCTCGTTAATCAGGTTCGCCAGGTCTGCACCAGAGAAACCAGGAGTGCCGCGGGCAATCACCTTCGGATCAACATCGCTGGCCAATGGAACCTTCCGCATGTGGACGCGCAAGATCTTCTCACGCCCACCGACGTCCGGATTCGGCACCACCACCTGGCGATCGAACCGGCCAGGTCGCAACAGCGCAGGGTCAAGCACATCGGCACGGTTGGTCGCGGCAATCAGAATCACGCCCTCATTGGCCTCAAACCCGTCCATCTCGACCAGCATCTGGTTAAGCGTCTGCTCACGCTCGTCATTGCCGCCGCCCAGGCCAGCGCCGCGATGGCGTCCGACGGCATCAATCTCGTCGATAAAGATGATGCACGGCGCGTTCTTCTTACCCTGTTCGAACATATCGCGCACCCGGCTGGCACCGACACCCACGAACATCTCCACGAAATCGGAACCCGAGATCGTAAAGAATGGCACGTTGGCCTCGCCCGCAATCGCGCGGGCTAGCAACGTCTTACCCGTACCCGGCGGACCAACGAGCAAAACGCCCTTCGGGATCTTGCCGCCCAGGCGCTGAAACTTCTGCGGGTCTTTCAGGAAATCAACGATCTCCTGTAGTTCCTGCTTCGCCTCATCGATGCCGGCCACGTCGTCAAACGTTACGCGGCCTTGCTTTTCCGTCAACATCCGGGCCTTGCTCTTACCAAAGCCCATCGCGCGCCCGCCGCCGGACTGCATCTGGCGCATGAAGAACACCCAAACGCCGATCAAAAGCAACATGGGAAACCAGCTCAGCAAGACGTTGATCAGGTGGTTGTCCTGGTCTTCTTTCTGCGCTTGTACCTTTACGCCCTTGTCTGTCAGGCGCTGCACGAGGGACGGATCCTCCGGCGTGTAGGTCGTGAATTGCCGATCCTCGTTTAGTGGGCCAGTTGCGGCGCGGCCGGTGATCGTGCGGCCCTGGATCAGGACCTCTCGCACCTTGCCAGCGTTTACGTCACTGATGAAGTCCGAGTACGCACGTTCCTGCGTATTCCGCTGGCTCGGGCTCGGCTGAAATAGGTTGAACAGCACCACGAGCAGCAGGGCGATGACCACCCACAATGCCAGGTTGCGGCCGAAATTGCTCATTCTAATGGTCCCAGCCTCAATCGTTCGCCGGGTTCTGGGCGATGCTGGTCGAACCCGGTAGATATGATCCCGGTCCAACGTGGACCGACGCCGCTTGTGAAGTCAAACATGGGGAGTGGATACGCGCTCTGCATCCCCGCCCTGCCCGGCCGTGATGAAACGGGTGGTAAGCGGCCGCGCGGGATCGAACAGCCCGCCGCGGAACCGATGTTCGAGCACTGCCGGCTCCCGCGACAACCGCCACAATGCGCCAGCGCGTTTGATCTGGACGCCATGCAGCGTCTGCGCCCGCCACGGCACGGCACGAGTAATCTGGGCTGGTGCAGGAGGGTATGCAGCGCCGGATAGGGTCCAAATCAGGGTCGATAGCGCCGCGTGCGACAAGGGGCGGTTCACTGTTGCAACGCCATCAGGCGCAAGTTGGACGGCCGCTGCCAACTCGTCGATCACAGCCTGCTCCGCCATTACCCGGCCCTGCGCCGCCGCCGTTTGCTGTGACAGGGCGCGCGAAACCAGATCGGAATCGGCGCGGAAGGCCTGGCGCAATGCGCCCCGGACGGTCGCCGGATCGTCATTACCGGGATCGTCGCACCACGCCACGCCGGCCTCAACCAGCGTCGCCCGCAGCCGGCCGGGCGCCACCCCCAGTAATGGCCGCAGCAGCCGGGCCCCGCCACGGACCGTTATCGCCGACATGCCCGCCAGCCCCACCGGCCCCGATCCGCGGGCGGCACGGATCAGCACCGTCTCAGCCTGATCCTGCGCGTGATGGCCGAGGCATAGGTCGATCAGCCCGGCGGCGGCGCAGGCACTGGTCAGCGCGCCATAGCGGGCCGTCCGCGCTGCGTCTGCGCCCGGCGCCAGCGGACATAAACGCAGCAGGGTGGCGGGCACAGCAAACTCCGCCAGACGCCCCGCCGCAACCCGCACTTCATCATCGCTACCGGGCCGCAGTCCATGATCCACCAAAATCGCGAGGGGCCGCCCCCAGGCGGATAAAAGAAAAGCCAGAGCCATGCTGTCCGCACCACCGCTGACCGCGACTGCAACCCGTCTATCGGTCGCAAATGGGCCGAGCGGTTCCATCAACGCCGCGAACTGCCCAGCGCAAATAGGGTTCAGCGGCAGGCGGCGCGGGCCCGGGCGGCGCTGGCGGCGCTGCGCAAATCACCGCGTGCCTGCGGGAATTCCGCCCGCAACCGGTCGAGCGCCATACAGGCGGATTTACTATCGTTTAGCCCCGTCAGCGCGTTTGCCAGACCAAGCAGCGCGTCAGGCGCACGCGTGCCAGTGCGGGCCGCAGTGTAGCTGTCGTCGAACGCGACGGCCGCCCCGGCATAATCCCGCCGCCCATACAGGGACTGGGCCAGCAAGAACTGTGCATCGATCGTACGCGGCGTGCGTCCGCCGCCCAAAACCTCCCGCGCTGCCGCCTCTGCCGCCGGGTAGTCGCGGCGGGCCAAAGCGGCATTACCCTCCTGCATAGCCAGCTCTGGCGGACGGCGGCCCGTGCCCCCCTGCGATGGCGGCGGGTCCAGCCGGGTGGGTGGGACGATTGGCGGTACGGCGGCGGGAGTATTCTGTACCTTGAACGCGGCGTCGGCTTGCTGCTTGGCAATCTCATCCAAACGCCGGCGTTGCGTATTGGCCTGTTCATCCAACTGGCCATGCAGCCGGCGGACCTCATCCTCCAGCGTCTGCACGCGGTCCAGCAGCTGCGTCGCGATCTCATTGCCAGGCGCAGCCCCGCCACTCCGTAACGGCACGGGCGGCGGCATCACGCGGCCACCCCCGGCCCCACCCTGCTGCATCAATTGCAGATCGCGCCGCAGTTCCAGGATTTGGTTCTGCAGCGCAATCCCCTCACGCGAGTCCATCTGCGCTGCCGCGGGGCTCGCGATCAGCACGGCCGCGAGCCAAGCGTGGCGCATGTTAGCCCGACACACCCGAGCGGACGGACGTCGTCGCATTGCGGTTTTGGGCATACGCCTGCTCATCCGAACCAACCGCCGTCGGCCGCTCCTTGCCGTAGCTGATCATGTTCACCCGGGCGGAGCTGACGCCGCGCGCCACCAGATAATCCCGCGAGGCGTTGGCCCGGCGCTGACCGAGCGCCAAGTTATATTCCGTCGTGCCCCGTTCATCGCAATTACCCGCGACCTGGATGCTGATAGCCGGGTACCGCCCCAACCATGCCGCCTGCCGGTCCAGCGTCGCCCGGCCTTCTGCCGACAGGCTGGAGCTATCGAGCGCGTAGAACACCCGGTCGCCGACATTGGCCACCAGGTCTTCCTGCGTGCCTGGGCCCACGCCCTGTGCCGTCAGACCCCCGCCCGTCCCGGCCGAGCTTCCGGCCGTATCAGCCGGCTTATCCGCACAGGCGCCGAGTAGCGCCACGATCGCCAGTACCGGAACGAACTTGAGGTTCATGCGCTTCTTTCCTTGTTGCAGTGGGCCGGCAACGCCCCGTAACTATGCCGAGTTGGGAGCGTGCTACGCCGTTCTGATTTGTTTACGCAAGTAAAGGTGACCAGGCCGGGTCGCTGGCGTCGGTGGGTGTTGTGATGGTTCGTTCATTAAACCCGGTGATATCGATGCTGACCAACCGGGACGAATACCCGCCACCGCCCGCCCGCGCCGGAGTTTCGCGGTAGAACATCAGCACGCGTCCGTTGGGGCAGAATGTCGGACCCTCGACCGCAAAACTTTCACTCAGTATCCGCTCGCCGGCACCGTCCGGCCGCATGACGCCAATCGCAAACGTGCCGCCGCTAATGCGCGTGAACGCGATCAGGTCGCCGCGGGGTGACCACACGGGCGTTGCGTACCGGCCCCGGCCGAAGCTAATCCGCCGCACGCCGCCCCCGCCCGCGTCCATGACGTATAGCTGCTGATCCCCGCCCCGGTCGGAGTTAAAAACGATCTGCGACCCGTCCGGTGAAAAACACGGGCTGGTGTCAATCGCACCCGAGTTGGTCAGCCGCCGCTCCCGCCCACCGCCGGATCCCACGGCCACGATGTCGCTGCCGCCACCGCGGGAGACGCTCATCACCACCGTCCCGCCATCGGGGCTGTACCGGGGGGCAAATGTCATGCCGTCATACTCACCCAGGATGCGCTGGCCACCGGAGCCGATGTCGAGCGTGTACACGCGCGGGCGATTATTGTTGAAGCTCATGTAGACGATCTGATTGCGGGTCGGGTGGAAGCGGGGCGTCAGCGCGAGCCAGGCCCCGTCGGTAAGAAACGAATTATTCTCACCATCCTGGTCCATAATCGCCAGGCGCTTCACCCGCCGATCCCGCGGGCCGGTGCCAGCGACATACACGACGCGGGTGTCGAAGTAGCCCTTTTCACCCAATAGCCGTTCGTAGATCACGTCGCTGATGATGTGGGCGATGCGGCGCGGGTTGTTGCTGGTGTAGGCAGTGCCCTGGATCTGGGTGCCGGGCAGCACGTCCCACAACCGGAATTCGACCCGGACGTTGGAGCCAGAGCCCTCGACCCGGCCGGTCACAAGCGCCTGCGCACCGACGGCCCGCCAGTTCTGGAAATTGGGTGTGTCGCCATCCGGGCCGATTTGCGCGCCGGCCGGGATGGGCCGGAACAGGCCGGACCGAGCAAGGTTGTTGGTGATAACGTTTACGATCTCAGCCCCCGGGCCGGCACCGCCAAAGCTTGGAATGGCGATGGGAATTGGCGCAGTGCGGGCGCGGTCAACCGTAATTTCGGGCTGTTTGTTCCCGTCGCCAACGGATTGGGCGTGGGCCAGTGGCGTGATCGCGACGGCGGCGCCCGTCAATAACGCAGCGCGGCGGGTGAGCATGTCGAACATCGGCGGTTCTCCTGATCGGCGCGGGTATGGCGGGCGTTTATGGCCGGAACGTGATTTCGAAGGTGTGGTTTGCACCCCGCATCGAGGCTGGCAGCGGCAGCGTGGCACAGGCCGGGTCAAGTGCGGCGCGGCGGGCGCGTTCGGCAAAGGCGCGGGCAACGCCAATTCGGCCACCCTCACTCGGGGCCAAATCGGCGACACGGATTGTGCCCGTGGCGTCGGTCGTTACCACTAGTCGTACGGTCTGGGTTGCAAAATCACGCGCGGCCGTATCCCCGGTCCAGCATTCGCGTAGCCGATCGCCAATCGCGCCCCGGGCGTCGGCCGACAGCCGCGAGTTGTCGATCCCCGTGACAACACCCCCACCCGGCGCGCCACCCCGGGGTGGGTTCACGACGGCACGCGGCGGCTCACGCTGGGCCTGCTGGACCCGCAGCCGCTCCAGCGTGTTGGCCAGTTCGCGCGAGTCCGGCGCCGGCGTGCGGACTGGGTTGGGCTGGCTGGTCGGCGCAGGGGGCGACGGCACGGGCGGCGCCGGACGCGGTGGGGCCGGGGGGGGCGGAGTTGGCGGAAGCGGGCGCGGCGGGGCTGGCGTGGGCGTCGGCATCGGCATCGGCGTGGGCGTGATCGCAGGTGGCGGCGGGGGTGGCGCGGGCGGGGCCGGAACAGGCGGGTTCGGAACAGGCGGGGCCGGCGTCAAAACAGGTGGCGGCGGGGGCGGGGGCGGCGGAGGCGGTGGGGGCGGTGCCACCGGCTGTGGGCGCGGCGGGTCGGGCACTGGGGGTGCCGGACTTGGTACCGGCGCGGGCGCGGGCGATGGTGTCGGCGCGCGAACCGGGGCGCGCTGGGCGGGCGCACCCACGAATTCCAGCGCGATCGAGGTTTCCTCCGGCGCGGGCGGGACCGGGCGCGGCAACGTCACCAGCAGGGCGAGCAGCGCCAGCCCATGCACGATCGCTGAAACAAGGCCACTACGGCGCAATGACATTCGCGACCGCGTTAGCGCCCCGGGCGGCGCGGCGTGGCCGGCGCGGTCTGTTCGGCCAGCAGTGCCACCTTGGTGAAGCCGCCCTGGGTGATGGTCGCCATGACTTCCATAATCGTGCCGTACGGGATGGTCTTATCACCGCGGACATAGATGCGCCGGTCGGGCTTACCCTGGGAAATGGCCTGCAGCTTGGTCACCAGCTCTGGTAACGGGGCTTCGCTTTCCTGCAAGAAGATTTTACCAGCAGCGTTTACAGTCACCGTTAGCGGCTCACTATCCTGATTGAGCGGCGCGGCGCTGGTCTTGGGCAGATCCACGTTTACGCCCGACGTCATCAGCGGGGCCGCGACCATAAACACGATCAGCAGCACCAGCATCACGTCCACCAGCGGCGTCACGTTGATCTCGGCCAGCGGACGATATCGGCCGCGGGATTTGCTGCCATAGGAGCCCATGGCCATCAGACCTGCTCCTCACTCTGGCGCGACAAAATGCCGCCGAACTCAATGCCAAAGCCTTCCATCCGCGACGCCAGCCGTCCCAAATCGGTGCTGATTTTGTTATACGCCAGCACGGCCGGGATGGCGGCGACCAGGCCGATTGCGGTCGCGAATAGCGCTTCCGCAATGCCGGGTGCCACAACGCTCAAATTCGTGTTTCGGCTGGTGGCAATGGCGCTGAAGCTGCGCATGATGCCCCATACGGTGCCAAACAGGCCGATGAACGGGGCCGTGGCACCCACGCTGGCCAGGAACACCATCCAGCGCTCCATGCGGTCCATTTCGCGCTGGACCGTCACCGTCACGGTCCGGTCCACGCGGTCACGCACGCTGCCGCGACTCATATCCGCACCGGCCACCCGGGCGCTGCGCTGCCACTCACTCATCGCTGCCCCAAAAACTGCGGCAATCGGGTGCGTCGGGCGCTTGCCCTCGATCTCATATAACTCGTCGAGGCTGCCACCGGACCAAAACCGGTCCTCAAACGCATCCGCCGCCCGATTGGCCCGGCGGACCGTGAGCGACTTTTCGAAGATTATCGCCCAGACCCACACGCTGGCGGCAAGAAGGAGAACGATCACCCCCTTCACCACCCAGTCCGCCTGCAGGAACAGGCCCAGCAGCGACAGGTCGCCCTGTGCCGCCAGGTTTGCCGCTTCGACCGTTGAGTTCACCCGTCCACTCCCCCTAAAGCCGCCGCCCAGCGCGCCGGTATCCGCGCCGGCCGCCCATTGGCACCGACCACTGCCAAAACCAATTTCATCGTCACCAAGGACTGGCCCGATCGTTCGATCCGCTGCGCCAAGGTTACGCGGGCACCCCCCAGCACCCACGGCCCAGTAACAACATCCAAGACATCGTCCAGCCGGGCGGGCCGCAGATAGTCCATTTCCGCGCGCCGTACCACAAAGGCGAGGGCGTGGTCGCGCATCATCTCGGCGTGGGGCGCGCCGATATCCCGCAATGCCTCGGTTCGCGCGCGGTCGGCGTAGGCGAGGTAGCGGGCGTGATAAACAACTCCGCCGGCGTCCGTGTCCTCATAATAGACCCGCACGGCGTGATGGTGGATCACTCGGACGCCAGCAGGTCGGGCTGCGACCCCTTGGGCGGGGTCAGTCCCAGATGCCGCCAGCCGGGTTCGCCCAACATACGGCCGCGGCTGGTGCGTAGGATGAGGCCTTCCTGGATCAAATAGGGCTCGATCACGTCCTCCAGCGTATCCCGCGCCTCGGCCAGTGCAGCCGCAAGTGTCTCGACCCCCACCGGGCCGCCCGCATGGTGTTCGGCGATGCGCCGCAGATACCGGCGGTCCATGGCGTCCAGGCCCAGGCCATCGACCTCCAGCCGGGTCAGAGCGGCATCGGCGATGGTGCGGTCCACCGGGTCCTGCCCGGCGACGGCGGCAAAATCCCGAACCCGCCGTAACAGACGCCCGGCAATGCGCGGCGTACCGCGGGACCGGCGCGCGATCTCGGTCGCCCCCTCATCCGTCAGGGCGAACCCTAGCTTCTGCGCGCCGCGGGCCACGATCAGCTGTAATTCGGCATGGGTATAGAAAATCAGACGCAGCGGGATGCCGAACCGGTCGCGCAACGGCGTTGCCAGCAGCCCGGCGCGGGTCGTGGCACCCACCAGCGTAAACGGCGACAGCTCAATCCGGACCGACCGCGCGGCGGGACCCTCACCGATAATCAGGTCGAGCTGAAAATCCTCCATCGCCGGGTACAGCACTTCCTCGATGGCGGGCTGTAGGCGGTGGATTTCATCGATGAACAGCACGTCGCGGGGCTGTAGATTGGTCAGGATCGCGGCCAGGTCGCCGGCACGCTGGATGACCGGGCCAGAGGTTGCGCGGAACCCAACCCCGAGCTCGCGCGCGACAATCTGCGCCAGCGTCGTCTTACCCAGACCCGGCGGGCCATGCAGCAATACGTGGTCCAACGCCTCATTCCGGCCCCGGGCGGCCTGGATGAAAATACGCAGGTTCTCGCGGCTGGTGCGCTGACCGACGAACTCGGCGAGGGTTTGCGGCCGTAGGCTGGCCTCGGACGCGTCATCCTCGTGCCGTTCGGGGGTCACGTCCCGCGTGTCGCTCACTTGGCCAATTCCTGCAGGCTCTCGCGGATCACCTGGCCCACGGCGGCATCCGCACCAAGCCGGTCCAGGACGCGCGCCACGACGGGATGCGCCTCTGGCCTGCGGTAGCCGAGGTTAGCCAATGCCGACAGCGCATCCGCCTCCACCCCGCCCGCGGCAGGCGTGAATACAACGCCTGTCCCAACAGGCATGGCGCCCGCTTTGTCCCGCAATTCACTCAGCAGCCGGATTGCCAGTTTTGCGCCGACGCCCGAGGCCTGCATCAGCGTCGCCTTGTCCCCTGCCGCGATGGCACCCACCAGGTCTCGGGGGGAGACGGCGGAGAGCAGGCTGAGTGCCACCTTTGCGCCCACGCCCTGCACCGTCAGCAGCAGGCGGAACCAGTCGCGTTCGGCCGGGTCGGTAAAACCGAACAGGGTGATTGCATCCTCCCGCACTTGCGTTTCGATCAGCAGGCGGGCCTGGGCGGGTGGTGACGGCAGGGCGGCCAGGGTGCGGGTGCTGGCGTGAACCAGGTAGCCGACGCCCGCCACATCGATGATGCAGCGGCCATCCTCCAGCGCATCGACCCGGCCGGTCAGTAGCGCGATCATGCCATTACTTTCCCGGCGACCACGCGTAGTCGGGTCGCGCGGTGGTGGGCGTGGCAGATGGCGACGGCCAGCGCATCGGCCGCGTCGGCCCGGGTCAGCGTGGCACCCGGCAGCAGGCGGCGGACCATCATGCCAACCTGATCCTTGTCTGCCCCCCCGGTGCCGACCACGGATTGCTTGACCGTCTTGGCCCCGTACTCCGCGACGGTAATTCCGGCCAAAGCGGGTGCCAGCAGCGCGACCCCCCGGGCGTAGCCGAGCTTCAGCGTCGCGGTGCCGTTGCGGTTGACGTAGGTTTCCTCGACCGCGGCCTCGTCCGGCGCATATTGGGCGAAAAGGGCCGTCAGCGCGTCATGGATGAATTTCAGCCGGTCCGGAACCGCCTGTGCACTATCGGTCGCGATCACCCCGTCGGCGATGTGGCGCAGGCGATTACCCTCGACATCGATCACGCCCCATCCGGTGTAGCGCAGCCCGGGATCGATGCCCATCAGGCGCGCCATCAGGCGGCGAGCTGGGCCATGACGTCATCGGTGACGTCGTAATTCGCATAAACGCGCTGCACGTCGTCATGGTCTTCCAGCGCGTCGATCAGCTTGAACAGGGCCGTCGCACCCTCCGCATCCAGCGGCGTGGAGGCGGCGGCGCGCCATTCCAACCGGGCGCTGCTGGCGGGGCCGAACCGGGTTTCCAGCGCGTCGCGTACCGCACCCAATTGTTCGATGGCGCAGGTTACGTCGTGCCCGTCCGGCGTGCTGTCCACGTTGTCCGCCCCGGCATCAATGGCGGCGTCGAGCATCGCGTCCTCCGTCGCTGCGGCTGCTGGGTACAGGATCGCGCCGACCCGGCTGAACATGAACGCGACAGAATTGCTTTCGCCCATGGCACCACCATGCTTGTTGAACGCGACGCGCAGGTCCGACGCGGTGCGGTTGCGGTTGTCGGTCAGGCCCTCGACAATTAGCGCCACGCCGCCGGGGCCAAAGCCCTCGTAGCGGACCTCCACATAATCCTCACCGGCCTGCGCCCCGGCGGCTTTTTTGACCGCACGCTCGATCGTGTCGCGGGGCATGTTGACGCTGCGGGCCTCGGCCATGGCGGAGCGTAGGCGCGGATTGCTGGCCGGGTCGGGCAGACCGGCGCGGGCGCTGACGGTGATTTCGCGGATGATCTTTGCGAATTGGCGCGCGCGCTTGGCGTCCTGCGCGCCCTTGCGGTGCATGATGTTCTTGAACTGGCTATGGCCGGCCATGCCGGGGGGTCCTGTGGTGGTGGTGGTGGGTGATAGACCCGAGAGTCGTGACCGCGCTAGCCTTGGGGCACGGAAGTGCTACCGTTTGATCTCGCCAACAGCCTAGCAAAGAGGCCTTCATTTGCGGAACTAGCTTGGTCGAAAGTGCACTTCATCAGCTTACCGTACAGATCGACGTCGATCGGCAGCCCAAGTTCTTTCCGCATCAAGCCGACAGCAGCTGCGACCGAAGGCAGCCCTATTCCAAGTTCATTCGTGCATCGCTGGGCCCAGACAATGCTTGTGTTCGCCGCAGAAGCTCCATCCCAGGAGACTGGCCTGTGCTCGATCAAGGTCCGGTGCATAACTCCGATCTTCAAAACACAATTGAGCAGCGCCTCTAACGTATCCAAGTTGGCAACCAAATGCGCTCCGTATAAAGCGGGAGCTCGTTCGTTATAGTCAAGCAGAACATCGTCAGCTCGGACTCTGGGGTCAATAAAGCGTATAATGGTACCCATACCTACCGCAAGTACCTCGAGGGCGAGCACGAAACACTGACGTTTTATCTCATACTGTTGCTGTCGTACCTGTTCACTTTGCGATGCTTTGATCTGTTCACGCACGGACCTGTAAGCAATTAAGCCCGCCAGAAGTACAAAAAGGCCGGAAAAAATAGCGGCATACCCAGCCCGCATCGCGGCAGATGCTTGAATGGCCCCGGCACTAAGCGTTGCGTCGGCCTGAATACACGCCGCAAGGATATCTGATTTTGTCTGAATATTCATCAAGACCGTACAATATTGCGAAGGCAACTCTCAACCTCTTTTTCGCTTCAAACCGGACACAACTTATGTTCACATAAGGTCACATCACCAACGAGTGACACACCGATTACAAGGCCATCGGCATAATCGCACTCAGCCGTCCCCCGACCCGCACCGGCTCCGCACTCGATGCCAATCCCGTCGCATCATCCGTCACCACAAACAACCCACACAGCGTCGCCACCCCATCTGCCGGGGCCATGCGTTCGCCAGGCATCTTGCGCCAAAACCGCGCGGCGCTGCCTTCCTTGCCCATGCCGATCACGCTGTCATAGTCGCCGCACATGCCAGCATCGCTCTGATAGGCTGTGCCGCCGGGCAGTACTTGGTGGTCCGCAGTCGGGACATGGGTGTGGGTGCCGACTACCACACTCACCAACCCGTCGAAGCTATGGGCATAGGCCAGCTTTTCACTCGTGGCCTCCGCATGGAAATCGGCGACGATCGCCTGCACGCTGGCACCCAGCTTGTAGCGGGCCAGCAGCTCCGCCGTGCCGCGAAACGGGCAATCCAGCGGGTCCATGAACAACCGGCCCATCGCGTTTAGCACCAGCGCCTGCCGCCCGTCGGCCAGCGTCACTACCACCGACCCGGCCCCCGGCGTGCCCGGCGGAAAGTTCAGCGGGCGGACCACCCGCGGCTGTTGCGCGATGTAGGGGATCAGCTCCTTACGGTCCCACGCGTGGTTGCCCAGCGTAATCGCGTCGGCACCAGCGGCCAGAAACGACTCCGCCATATCGGGTGACAAGCCAAAACCGTGGCTCGCGTTCTCACCATTCACCACCACCAGATCGGCGCGTAATTGTGCCTTCAGGTTCGGTAGGCCCGCCACCAGCGCGTCGCGTCCGCTGCGGCCCACAACGTCGCCCAGAAAAAGAATTCGCACCTAGCCGCCTTTGCAGAAAACGACGCCCCGCTCCGTCGCGATCGCATCTAGTACCGCGTCATGTGGCCCCGTCGGGACGATGTCCACCTCCTGCGCCGCAAATGCGCATCCGATCGTGCGGATCGGGGCCAAGCTGGCGATAGTACGGTCGTAATAGCCGCCGCCGTAACCCAGCCGACGCCCGGTGCGATCCCACGCTAGAAGCGGCACCAGCAGCACGTGCGGGGTAATTAGATCACCGGCCGGTTCGAGTGTTCCAAACCGGCCCGGCGTCAGTGCCACGCCCGGAAGCCACTGGCGAAACGAAAGCGCCTGGCCGCGGGGCGGCGTTACCGGCAGCGCCACGGCACCGCGGGCGGCGAGTTCATGCAGCAACGGCCGGATATCGATCTCCGACCCCATCGGCCAGAACGCGGCCCAGACCTCACCCCGTGCCGGCGGGCAGCGGGCAAGCACGTGTTCCGCCAGCGCCGCCCCCCAGCGCGGGTCCAGCTCCGCCCGGGCGGCCAGCGCGCGCACCCGCATGTCCTGCTTTGAAATCAGTGGAGCCGCCCTGGCCGTTGGCGTCTCACCCTCCCGAAGCCTGCTTGCGCAGGTGGGCACCAGATAACGTGACCACGATCACGACAGAGCC
>JAYVTX010000054.1:0-8970 GCA_043788425.1 Rhodospirillales bacterium | reverse complement strand
TGCGGCCGGCGATGGCGTGTTTGCTGCTGGCTGCCGCCCCGGCGATGGCGCAGCGCCGCCCGTCCGACAACCCGGCACTTGCAACCCGTTTGGCGTATATCCGCACGGGTGACGCAGCGGTCGACGCCGTATCAGCCGCCGGCCTAGCTGGGTTGTCGGCCTTGGTGAACCGGCGTACGGCCGCAACACTAGGGGAGCCGGCGTCCGTGGTTCCCGGGCAGTCCGACCTCTCGTTCTACCCATTATTGTACTGGCCCGTGCTGCCCCAGGCTCCGCCCGCCGACACCGCAGCCCTCAATGACTACATCGCCCATGGCGGCATTATCCTGATCGATACGCGCGGTGCCGGTACGGGTGAGGGGTTTGCGCCAGGAGCCGATAATGCGCTGCGCCGGGCGGCTCAGGGACTGAATGTGCCGCCGCTGGCGCCGCTCGGCCCCGATCACGTGCTGGCGCGGTCCTTCTACCTCCTGAACGAGTTCCCCGGCCGCTACACGGGCGGCACCGTATGGGTTGGGCGGGATCAGGATCGCAGCAATGACAGGGTTAGCCCTGTGGTGATCGGCGGCCATGACTGGGCGGCGGCGTGGGCCACCGATGCGGCGGGGCGCAACCCGTACGCGACCGTACCCGGCGGAGCGCGACAGCGGGTGCTAGCCTACCGGTTTGGCGTAAACCTGGTCATGTACGCGCTGACCGGTAACTATAAGGGCGACCAGGTCCACATCCCGGCGCTGCTGGAGCGGCTGGGCCAATGAGCATCGCGGGCCTACGGTTCGACCCGGCCGTTCCCTGGTGGGTGCTGGCTGTCCTGGCCGGTGCCAGCCTGCTGATAATCGGTGTCGCCGCATGGCATAGGGCGCGCGGCACAGGCTGGCGTGCAGCGGCGTTCGCGATCCTGCTGGCGTGGCTGGCCGGTCCGATGCTGGTCCGTCAAACGCAGCAGGTCCTGCCGGATGTTGCCGTCCTGGTGCTAGACGACAGTGCATCCATGCAGCTGCACGACCGCGCCGCCCGCCGCGACGCTGCCCGCGCCCAGATCGAGGCCGCGGCACAGCGGCTGCCCGGCCTGGAACTACGCACCGTCACAGTGCCGGAGGGTACGGACGGCACAGCCCTATTCGCCGCAATCGGCCACACCCTGGCTGATATTCCGCCCAGCCGGCTATCGGCCGTAATCGCCCTTACCGACGGCATGGTCCATGACGCGCCTGCCACCCTGCCCTATCCCCTGCACGTTCTGATCCCCGCCCGTGGCGAGGAGACGGACCGCCGCATTCGCGTGATCGAGGCCCCGCAATTCGGTATCGTCGGCGCGCACGTCACCATCCGCGTGGCGATCGACGATTTGGGTGTCGCCAACCCCGGCCCAGCTTCCCTTTCGATCCGCCAGGATGACGGACCGCCCGACAACCGCGACGTGCCCCCCCGGGAGGTTGTGGCGATCGACGTGCCCATCACCCATGCCGGCCCGACGATCGTGGAGCTGGAGGCCGGTGAATTGGCCGGCGAAACCAGCCCGCTCAATAACCGCGCCGTCGTCACCATCAACGGCGTCCGCGATCGACTGCGGGTCCTGCTAGTGTCTGGGGAGCCGCATCAGGGCGAGCGTACCTGGCGTCGGCTGCTAAAGGCGGACCCGGCCGTCGACCTGGTGCACTTCACCATCCTACGGCTACCGGAACGCGAGGATTACACGCCGTTGAACGAGCTGGCGCTGATCGCCTTCCCCGTCCGCGAGTTGTTCCAGGTCAAGATCCGCGAGTTTGATTTGATCATCCTCGACCGGTTTCAGAACCGCGGCACGCTGCCACCCTTGTATCTGCGAAACATCGCCGACTATGTCGAGGCTGGGGGCGCGCTGCTGCTAAGCGCCGGGCCGGAGTTTGCGGGCGCATCCAGCCTGGCTGAAACCGCGATCGGCGCCGTGCTACCGGGCCGGCCGACGGACCGGGTGATCGATGGCGCGTTCCGGCCGCAGGTGACCGCCGATGGGGAGCGCCATCCCGTGACCGCCGGATTGCCTGGCGCTGGCACGTGGGGCCCGTGGTACCGCCGGATCGCGATCACGCCTACGGCCGCCCCGGCACTGTTACGGGCAGAAGATGGTGGCCCGTTGCTGGTGCTGGACCGCGTCGGTGCGGGCCGGGTCGCGCTGTTGCTATCGGATCAAATCTGGCTGTGGTCGCGCGGCCATCTGGGCGGCGGTCCGCAGGCAGAACTGCTGCGCCGGATCGCCCACTGGCTGATGCAGGAGCCAGCGTTGGAAGAAGAAAGCCTGCGCGCCACGATCGACAAGGGCCGCCTGTCGATCGAGCGGCACAGCATGAGCGACACCCCACCCGCACCACTGACGGTGACCGAACCCGGCGGCACGACGCAGACGGTAATTTTGGGTCCACCTGTGACGGGCACGGCACGGGCCGACCTTCCTGCTAATCAGCCCGGGGTCTGGCGTGTTACCGACGGCACCCGCACCGTCCTGACCGCTGCCGCAAGCGCGAACCCCCAGGAACTGGCCGACCTGCGTGCAACGGCGACCGTTCTGGCCCCTGTTGTACGGGGCACGGGCAGCGTGCGCTTTATCGGTGCCGGGCTGCCGGAATTACGGCGGACAGAGCCCGGGCGCGACGTCGCTGGCGCAGGTTGGATCGGACTTCCGGCCCGGCGTGACGCGATCGTGACGGGCGCGACCACGACGGCGCTGGTCCCACCCTGGGCCGCGTTACCGCTTTTACTCGGTTTCGTGATCTGGGCCTGGCGGCGGGAGGGTACGCCCTGATCGCATCCTGCTGGCCGCGTCGTGCTGGTTGGGCTATGGAGCGGTGATGAAGAAGGTCATGTCCGTCGCCACGGTGCTAATGCTGGCGCACACCGCCGCACATGGCCAGGCGCCGCCCCGCGCGCCCACAGCACAAACCCGCGCACCGACACCAGTAAAACCGGCCCCGCCGCCCGCGCTGCCCGGTTCGCGGGCGGAGCCTGCCGCAACGACGCCGGCGGACAAGGCCAGCGCCGACATGCCACCCAACGAAGCGTTGTTCGATGCGATCAACCGCGGCGATCTGCCGACCGCCAAGGAAAGCCTGAACCGCGGCGCAGACCTCAATGCCCGCAACGTACTCGGCCTGACACCGTTGGACTTGGCCATCGATTTAGGTCGAAACCAGATCTCGTTCTTGCTGCTATCGCTGCGGGGTGGGGCGGGATACTCGACCAGCGGGCCGCCGCCGGATGCCACGCCACCCGGCCGGATGACCCGTGCGCAGCGGGTTGCTGCCGCACGGGCTTCCCGTGCTACCCAGTCCGATGATGGTATGACTGCCGTCGCCGCCCGCCCGCCCGCGGCAGCTGTCCTAGCGATTCCGTCGCGTGTTGCGGGCACTGGCGGCGCACCGGTGCCGCAGGCGGGGTTCATGGGCTTTGACACCAATGCCCGACGCTGAGGCACCGGCGGGGCTACCCAGCGACGCCACGTCACGAACGCTGGCGGATAAGCGGCCCCACGCGCCGGGCACGGTCCGCCAATACTGGGCACTAGCCGGCGGCTACTGGCGTGGGCCCACAGCGCGCACCGCCTGGACGCTCACGATCGTCACCATTGGCCTGGTGATTGCCAATATCGCCGTCCAGTACGGGGTCAATCGCTGGAATAAGTTCTTCTTTAACGCCATGGAGCAGAAGCAGCAGAACGTTGTCCTGACGGCGATTGGGCTGTTTGCCGTCCTGGCCGTCGCGTCGTCTGCCGTGTCGGTTTTCCAGCTGATCAGCCGGATGCGGCTGCAAGTCCTATGGCGGCAGTGGCTGTCCGATCGCCTGGCCGCGCGCTGGTTGCAGGAACAACGGTTCTACCGCCTGAGCATCGCTGCCCCTGACCTGGACGCGCCTGAGTTCCGCATTGCCGACGACGCGCGCATCGCGACCGAGCCCGTGGTCGATTTCGGCACCGGCATCCTCACCGCGATCCTGACCGCTGTCGTGTTCTTCAGCGTGTTATGGACCGTGGGCGGCGATACGGACGTGTTCGGCATCCACATCCCGGGCTTCATGGTATTCGCTGCCATTGCTTATTCCGGCATTATGTCCGGCTCCATGGTGCTATTTGGCCGGCCCTTGATCGCCAAGATCGAGGCGAAGAACAGCGCTGAGGCCAAGCTACGTATCGAGATGGGTCGGGTGCGGGAAAACGCTGAAAGCATTGCGCTGATCGGTGGTGAGGCGGATGAGACGACCGCTTTGCGATCGACACTGCAGCATCTTGTGGACGCCTGGATGGCGCAGATCAGGCAACTGGCCCGCATGACCTGGTTGATGGGCAGCAACTGGGCGGTCGCCCCCGTATTCCCGTTGCTGTTGGAGGCCCCGAACTATTTGGCCGGGCAAATGTCGCTCGGCTCGCTAATGCAAACCGCCGCGGCGTTCGTACAGGTCCAGGTCGCGCTGAACTGGCTGTTCGATAACTACCCCCGCATTGCGGAGTGGCTCGCCTCGGCCACGCGGGTGACGGGACTGTGGGCGGCATTCGGACGGCTGGACAAGTCGATCGGGGAACGTCCGTCTGACCGGATCGTCATTGCCGACAGCCCGGACGACTCGTTGCGTTTGGTGGGCCTGTCGGTTGCGCAATTTGATGGCCGGGTCATGATCGATGAGGCGGATACCGCGGTCGAGCGTGGCGATAAGGTCCTGCTGACGGGTGAAAGCGGCACGGGCAAAAGTACACTGATCCGCGCTATCGCCGGGCTGTGGCCATGGGGTTCCGGACAGGTCCTGATCCCCGCCGGCGCGCAGGTCGCGTTTCTACCGCAGCGCGCATATCTGCCGAACGGCACGCTCCGCCAGGTGCTGAAGTACCCGGCGGTCGATGCGGAAATCGATGATGCCAAACTGACCGAGGCGTTAGAGCGCTGCGGCCTTCACCATCTGGTTGCCCGATTGGGCGACGAAGATCGCTGGGACAAGCTGCTATCGGGTGGCGAACAGCAGCGCATCGGATTCGCCCGGCTTCTGGTGCAGCGCCCCGGAATTGTGATCATGGATGAGGCGACGGCCGCGCTGGATGTGAATAGCCAGGCAAGCATGATGGAGCTTTTCCGGCACGAACTGGCAGACGCGACGGTCATAAGCGTCGGCCATCGGCCCGAGCTGGAGGAATACCACACGCGCAAGCTGAGCCTGCGACGGCATCAAGGTGCTGTCGAGGCCGAGTCGGGCGGACGCCGGCGGAAACTGCCCCGGCTGCTACAGACGTTTCGCGCGAGCGCGCCCCCCGCCCCATCCCAACCCCGCTGAGCCGTGATGCTGAGGCGGTGCAGCTGTACTGTTTTGGTCCTACCCGCCACCGTCGATAGCGGGATCGGGCCTGTGACCCCATAAAGGAGCCATCATGCGTATCGCTGCCGCCCTACTTGCCCTCATGATTGCCGGACCCGCCATGGCCCAATCCCGCCTACCAACCATTCCGCCCGATCAGTATACGCCGGAGCAAAAACAGGCTGCCGAGGCGTTCCTTGCTGCCCGCAAGGTGCCCGTCTTCGGCCCGTTCGAGCCGCTGATGCACTCGCCAGAGGTCATGAGTCAGGCCCGCGCAATGGGCGACTACCTGCGGTACAAGTCTGGGATCGGCAACACGCTGTCCGAGCTGGTGATCCTAATCACGGCGCGCGAATGGACTCAGGATTATGAGTGGTACGTACACGCCCCGATCGCCGCCAAGATGGGCATCAAGCCCGAGATCATTGCCGCCATCCGCGATGGCCGCCGCCCAGATGGTATGAGCGACGATGAGACGATCGTCTACGACTTCTCGACGGAGCTGCACCGCAACAAGCGCGTGTCTGATGCAACATTCGCCCGGGCGGAAAAGCGGTTCGGCAAGCCAGCCGTCGTCGATCTGGCCGGTGTTTCGGCTTATTACACGCTGCTCGCGATGGAGCTGAATACGGCCGATTATCAGATGCCGGCGGATGGGGTGAAGCTGCCGCGCTTCCCATAAAGCCTAAGGTTGGGCGAGCAGCTTTGTATGCTGCTCTAGTCGCTGGCCGGGCGGCCCCGTAGGCGCTTTGTCGCTCCCCGGGACACCTTGGCCTCCACCCGGCGCTTGCGCGACGCCATCGTTGGCCGGGTCTTGATCCGTGGCGGCTCCCGTACCGCTGCCGCGCGTAGGATCGCAACAACCCGGTCTTGCGCGTCCTGCCGGTTGCGATCCTGCGAGCGAAACCGCTGTGCAGTCAGAACCAGCACGCCATCCAGCGTGATGCGGCTGCCGCCCAGCGCCTCCACCCGCGCACGTAGGCCGGCTGGCAAGCTACCATTCAGCCGAAGGTCGAGTCGGACCTGCACGGCGGTCGAAACCTTGTTAACGTTCTGTCCGCCTGGGCCCGATGCGCGGACGAATTGCTCCTCAATCTCTGCCGGATCGAACGAAATCCCGGGAGCAATGGCAATCACGAACGGACTTCCTTGGCAGCTTTACGGTTAACGGCGATTGCTCACCGTTATCCGGCCCCGATAAAAAGGAATTCTGAGTGTAGAGCCCCGTGCGATCAAAACATATGCCGAACTTAAAGATTTCGTGCCGTTCTGCTCTCGTTGGCATCCTTGCCAGTGCCACCCCGTCGCTTTCCCGTGCACAGAATCCGGGGCTTGCGATCGGGACGGGCACGACGGTGGCGTCTATTAGGAAAGGCCATCGCAGGCATCCTTAAACAGGCCAAGCCGGACCTAAACGCATCGGGTCTGAATACGCAGGGCTCGATCGAGAATATCGATGGCCTTGGTGCGGGCAAGTTCGGGACCGTCTTCACCCAGGCTGATACCACGGTAAACGCCGTGGATGGCGAAGATCATTTCGACCGAAAGCCACTAAAGGTCCGCCCCTCGCTAACCTGTATTCCGGCCGTATGTAGGTCGTGACGACGGCCGCCTCCGGAATTCGCCGTATGTCCGACCTGCGCGGTAGGCGCGTAAGCACCGGCACGCCCAACTCGGGCAATGAAAACATGGCCTACCGCCTGCTGAAGGTTGCTGCCGTCGACCGTACGCGGGAGTTCGGCAAGCAAGAGTTCCTGACGCCCGAGGAAGGAACAAGGCGCATCCTGGTTGGTGAGTTGGATGCCTATTTCTTCAACAGCGGCATCCGGACAGCCACGATCATCGAACTCGGCAACGCCCCCGGGGTGGAATTAAGGCTTATCGACCATGCGGAGCTGACGCCCGGCATCGTCGCCCGTTACGGCCCGGTGTATTTTCCCGAAATCATTCCGGCCGGAACCTACCCGGGCCAGAAAAGCGATATTAACCAGGTTTCCGTCGGCAATATCCTTGCCATCGATGCTGCCATGCCCGCGGCTACCGTAACCGCAGTGCTTGATGCGATGTGGGCCGCCCGCACCATGCTGGGCGACACGCATAAGGAGGGAAAGACCTTTACCCTCGCCGGGCAGCGCAGCGCGTCGGTCGGTGTGCCCTGGCACCCGGCGGCAGAGGCATTCTGGACCAAAAAGGGTGCGCGGCTGTAGCGCTGGTTGGGGCGAATGGATTTCTCGCAGCGTCGGCGCCAGCACGCCGCGTGGCGCCGCCGCTAATCTGCCTCGGTCCTGTCCGAAAGTGGTCGAGACAGGCGACTTAGGTACCGTCAGCGTGTAAGCGGTCCACGGGGTACTTGTACCCTCGTTGGACAGAGGGTGAAAATGCTCGAAAAGGGGTCTCTGTTGCTGATTGTCTGTACGAAGACCCCAAACAACACATTGTCCGCGGATCATTCGTCCTCACCGACATCAAATTTGGTTGGGCAGGAACTCAACAACTTTGGCTTCGTCCGACTGGCGGCGGCCGTTCTGGTCATCATCGGTCATTCCTATGTTCTGACCGGGAATGTCAGTCCAACCTGGTTTCACACCGATGTGTCGTCCTTCGCGATCCGAATATTCTTCGTCATCAGCGGCTATCTTATCTGTGAGAGTTGGAACCGCGACCCGGTTCTTTGGCGTTTTCTGGTGAAAAGGCTACTCCGGATCGCGCCGGGGTTGATCGTTGTAGTGGCGATCGCGGCGTTGGTACTTGGTCCAATCGTGACGAGCCTGAGCCTGGCCCAGTATTTGGCAGACCCTTCCTTTGCGTCCTACTTCTGGAACATCGCTCTCGCGCCAATATTTCAGCTACCGGGGGTATTCCTACATACAGGCGTAAGCGCAGCCGTTAACGGATCATTATGGTCCCTGCCGGTCGAATTTGCCATGTATTTGCTTGTGCCGCTCTACGGCAATCGAAACCGGGCGCTCTGCCGCACCGTGCTGTTCCCGCTCGCTCTCGGGGCCGCAATCCTAGGTGGGCTTTGGTTCACGGTGGTCGCCCCGGCCCAAATGACGCCGGTGCTCTATTGGACCAGCCTGCCTGCCTTGTTTCGAACTGGCCCCTATTTCCTAATGGGCGCAGCGTTCAGCATATGGCGGCTTGAGCGGTTTCTGAGCCTGCCGGTCGCCGCGGTCATGGCCGGAGCATTGGCATTCAACTTCCACAGCACGCCTCTGTTTGAGGCGGAGCTGTTCCTGCTCACGCCCTTCATGGTGCTGGCATTTGCGCTGACACCACAGTCCTGGCTGTCTCGGGTGGGCCGCCGGGTCGATGTTTCATACGGCGTTTATTTGTATGCGTTTCCGATCCAGCAGCTGCTGATCTCAGAGTTCGGCATTTTGAAGCCCCTTGCGATCGTCGCCTGGACGACACTGCTTTCGATCGCATGCGGGTGGCTGTCCTGGCACTGCGTCGAGCATCCGGCATTGCGGCTCAAGCCGTGGCAACAGCCGCTTTCGCCGCAAAAATCAGTAACAGCAGTGGTCGGTGCCTGATTGCGCGTGTAGACTAAAAGCTTGGTTGGGGCGGAAGGATTCGAACCTTCGGATGGCGGATTCAAAGTCCGCTGCCTTACCGCTTGGCGACGCCCCAATACGCATCCCTGATTAGGCGGGG
>JAYVTX010000053.1:0-5969 GCA_043788425.1 Rhodospirillales bacterium | reverse complement strand
CGCCGGCCCACGCAGAGACACAAAGCGGTTTGCGACCAAATCGGCCAAGCCGGTCGTGGCAATCAGACTGCGGAGCGGTTTCAACTGCATAGATCAGACCTCTAACAAGCGATCGATGCTATGTACGCCATTCTATTTGGTGCAGCGCACAATTAATCGCGAGTCAGGCCGGATAAACCAGGCTGTTCGGGACCATTTCCGAATCAAAGACCACGATCCGCTCGCGTAATCGCAACTGCATCGCATCATAAACAAGCAGGTCGTGGCACGCGGCCACCAGGACGATATCGGATTGACGATCGATCATGGTTTGCACGATCAACAGGTTGTGCCGGCAACGGACGCCGCCATCGGCGGGCGTGATGCGTAGCGGCCCGGGGAAGCGCCGATAGTAGCGCGGGGCGTAAACCTGCGTCCCCGACAGCCCGGCCACCCGGTCCATCAACATACCCCGGCTTTCGGCCTGCATGGTGCTCAGTGTCCGACCAGCCTCGTAATTTTCGCGCGGGATGACGCGATACAGGCAGTCCTCGGTGAACAAGCCGGGCCAGGCGGCTAGGTCGCCGTCATCGAGGGTTGCGTAGTACGTGTCGTAAAACGCGTGAATGGCGTGGCGGTCGGGGGTCACAGGCCCATCACACGACGCCAGTAGCCGTACATGCCGCGGATCGCCGTTTCGGTCACCATGTGGTCCGTGTTGCCCACGTCGCGCCCGCCCATTTCGACGATCGCGGCTTCGTCTGGCGCGTGCTCGAAACCCTGCTGGCTGAATGCGATCACCTCGCCATCATCCATGCTGACGTACCCGCTGGGGCCGAACAGATTGGCCTGGCGGGTACGGCGCAGGCGCATCTCGGCCGTGTCGTCCGCATAGCCGAAATGGGTCCACACGAAGTCGAAGCCGCCGGGTCCTTTTGGAATGATCTGCCGGGTGGTCAGGCTGTTGACCTGCTGTTGCAGCACGACGGACGGGAAGACGGTGATCATGCCGACCGTTTCCTCACCGGGGAACTCGTGTACGACGTCCAGAATGCGGGAGTCATGCAGCGTGAAGTCCGCTTTGAAGTTGGCCATGCCAGCGGTCACGTCGTTTTCGACCTGCTCGCCTTTACGGGAGATCAGGATGCCGTGGCGGCCGTGATCATCCATCTCGACCGCGGATTTCTGGTCGGCGCGGAACAGGCCAAATGTCACGAAGAACACATGCAGCAACCCGGCGTGGTACGGGTCCTTGATGTTCTCCTGCATTAGCTTCCAGTTTCCGGGAATGTGCTGCCGGTTGTAGCCGATAACCTCCAACGGGCGGCCGGAATAGACGCGGCAGTAATGCGCCCAGAACCGTTCGCCCAGGTATTCGCGAAACGGCGGCGTGTCGGGGCTGAAGGTGGCCCAGATGACGCCGTTGACGCTTTCGGTGCGTAGGCGGTTCAGGCCGTGGGCGCCCATGTCGAAATCGGCCGGCATACCGCCCTGCCGGCGCACGCCCCGGCGGAACGGCACCGCCTTCAGCGCGCCTGTCAGGTCGTACATCCATTGGTGGTAGGGGCACAGCAACTCCGGCGCATTGCCGAAACGCGCCTGGCAGAATTTTACACCGCGATGGGCGCACCGGTTTTCGACGACATTGACCGTGCCCGCGTCGCTCCGGGTCAGGATCACCGGGCGCTCACCCAGGGTGGTAGTCTTGTAGTCGCCGACATTCGGGATTTCGGCTTCCAGCCCAACGTACAGCCAGTGCGGACCGTACCAGATGCGTTGCATCTCGGCGGCGTAGATGTCGGGGTTGGTGTAGACCCAGTAGGGGATAGATGCGCCAGGGGGCCAGGTGAGGCCGGAGTGGGTCATGCCGTCCATGTGTGTCCTCCGTCAGTGGAGCTTAGGTGGGGCAGGCAGGGGCTGCTAGATGTATCGTGTGGGCGGCGATCCGAGGCCGGTTGACCAAGTTCCCTTGCACGCCGCGGTGCCTGGCGCGCTGCCATGGATTGCGAGTAGCGTCATGTTGGAGGGGCGGCCCGTCCGTCGCGTACTTGCTGCCGCTAAACGGTCCCTCAGTGAACGAAGCCACGCCTCTCACTGCGCGGAGCTTGAGGCCTAACGCACCGCAAAACCCATCATCTGACAGCGATAGGCGATTGTCGTGCCCGAGGCGGCTGCATCTGCCGCCAGCGTTACTTGCGGATCGGTGTACTGGATGATGCCCGTGCGCCCGGCCGCATTCGCCGGACCCGTATCGGCTGTTGGCAGGGCCGCGCGCTGCCAGGTCACGATTTCGGCCGGCACGTGCCCTTGCGCCTGGCAGTATTCCAACAGCCCAAGTTGGTTTTGGTCGGACATGATTGCCCAACGGGTCCGCTCATCTTGGGCCCGCACATCCTCGGCATGGGCTCCACCGGTTGCCAGCAGAACCAAGGCGACTACAGCGTTGCGCATGATCCCCTCCCGGGAACAAGCCTAGTTGAACCGGGCCGCCCGGCGCAATCATCGCAATTGCGGATTGTCGAACCGCGGCGTTTGCAGCCGCTGCAACGCACCCGTCAGCGCCGATGCCAAATCCCGCTTTTCACCTTCCGCCAGCTCCGCCCCAACTTCCATCCGGTAGCCGCGATCGACTAGCCAAAGCGCCGGGGTGCCCGACCGCTCCTCGATCACGCAGCGCAGCCAGCCGGGTTGCAGCACCCGCTCTGTCCGGCGCTGATCCGGCCCGGTGCGTACGATCCGAAGCCCGTCGGGCGCCAGGATCAGCATCTCCGTCGTGCCCGCCCGGCGCGCATTGTGGCGTAGCAGCAGGATGGCCAGCCCGATTTCCAGCCCGTTGAACCCGATCACCGGCCACGCGCCAGCCCAATACAAGCCGGCCGAAATTAACGCCGATGCGCCGCATAGCAGGCCCACGACCCAGCGCATGCCGGTCCGGCCCAGGCTGCGGTGGGGGATGATCACAGCTTCCCACACGGGTCGTTCGGCGCGCGCTACCATTCACCCAACATAGCGCGCACTTGTAGCTTGTCAGCCCGGCCGCACCTCGCGATATCTGGACTGTGCCCACCCAGCGCCGCCGCAAAACCCCACCCATGACCCGCGCCGCCATCCCGCCCTTTCTGGGCGCGCTGCAGGCCGCGTACCCCGATGCGGTGACGGAGCTGCAATACCGCGACCCGTTCACCCTGCTTGTCGCCGTCGCCCTGTCAGCCCAGACGACCGATGTTGCCGTCAACCGCGCCACTGCCACCCTGTTTGCCGCCGCCCCAGACCCGGCCGCCATGGTGGCGCTGGGTGTGGACGGCGTGGGCGGGCATATACGCAGGCTCGGCCTGTGGCAGGGTAAGGCGCGCAACACCGTCGCCCTATCCGCGCAATTGCTAGACCGCCATGGGGGCGAGGTCCCTGCGGATCGTGAGGCGCTGGAGGCGCTGCCCGGCGTCGGGCGCAAGACGGCCAACGTTGTGCTGAGCATCATTTTTGGCCAGGACACGATTGCCGTCGACACGCACGTCTTTCGCCTCGGCAACCGCACCGGCCTGGCGCCGGGTGCCACCGTGCGTGTGGTTGAGGATGGGCTGGTCCGACGCATCCCGGCACCGATGCTGGGGCAGGCGCATCACTGGCTGATCCTGCACGGACGCTACGTGTGTAAGGCGCGGCGCCCGGAATGCTGGCGGTGCGTCGCCGCCGAATGGTGCCGATTTTTGTATAAGGAGGCAGCGCCCTGATCCACCTCGCCAAATTATGCGTGGGCGTTACCGACGTGGCGCAACTGGCGGCGTGGCAGGCCGGGCGTGACCCCATCTGCCACTACACCCGCAACACGCCCCGGCGTATGGCCGAGCTGGTCGGTGCCGGCAGCCTGTACTGGGTGATTGCCGGGCAAATGACAGTGCGGCAGCGCGTGCTGGCCGTGCGATCCGAACGCGGGCCGGATGGTGTGCCATGCGCCACGCTGGTGCTGGATCCTATTTTGGTGCTGGTCACGCCACGGCCGGTACGCGCGTTTCAGGGTTGGCGGTATCTGGAGCCAGACGACGCGCCGGCCGATGTGGTGGCGGGCGATGATTTGCATGCCCTGTCGCCAAAACTGCGGCGGGAGCTGGCGGCGCTCGGGTTGTTGTAACGGGCGTCGGCCGGGGCAGGGTGGTGCGCTAGCCCGCCCAGAGTGCAGCGGGGCGGAGCCGCTTGCCCGGGTCATGTCGGAAATGGCGCGGCCCTGATAGGCTGACTGCCGCAGAGCGGGGGACATTATGGACATCAAGGGTTGTGCGGCGATTGTGACTGGCGGCGCGTCGGGCTTGGGCCTTGCCACCGCCCGCATGCTGGCAGCGGCGGGTGCCCAGGTGGCGACGATGGACTTACACGCCGGGGACGGCCCGGGCCTGGTGATCACGTGCGACGTGTCGGACGCGGCCAGTGCAGAAGCGGCCGTCGCCCAGGCCGCCAACACGCATGGCCCGGCGCGCATCCTGATCAACTGCGCAGGCATCGTCGCGGGCGCCCGCATCGTCGGGCGTGACGGCCCGGCGTCGTTGGAGGCATTCGCGCGCGTGATCGGCGTGAACCTGATCGGCACGTTCAACCTCATGCGGCTGATGGCGGCCGGCGCCGCAACCCTGCCGGTGCTGGACGGGGGCGAGCGGGGCGTGATCATCAACACCGCCTCCATCGCCGCATACGATGGGCAGATCGGTCAGGCGGCGTACGCGTCGAGCAAGGCAGCCGTCGTGGGCCTGACCCTGCCGGCTGCGCGGGAGCTGGCGCAATTCGGCATCCGGGTATGTACGATTGCACCGGGAATTTTCGAAACGCCGATGATGGCCGGCCTGCCGCAAAACGTTCAGGACAGCCTGGGGGCGGCCATCCCATTCCCGTCGCGGCTGGGCCGCCCGGAGGAGTTCGCGTCGTTAGCAATGGCCATCATTGCCAACCCAATGTTGAATGGCGAGACGATCCGGCTGGACGGAGCATTCCGGATGCCGCCGAAATAGGACGGCCAGGAGCACCGCCCCTGGACTCCAACAGAGAAGGGCAGGGCGTCCCCGCCTTACAACTCGCTCGCGCTGCGGATCACACGGCTTACCATGCCGTATTTGATCGCTTCCTGGGCCGACATCCAGTGATTGCGGTCCGTGTCCTTAACCACTTTCTCGAACGTCTGTCCCGTCTCATCGGCAATGATGTGGTTGATCCGTTCGCGCATCTTGATGATCTCACGCGCTTCGATATCGATGTCGGTCGCCGGGCCCCGGACGCCGCCCATCGGCTGGTGCAACAAAAAGCGGGTATTCGGCAGGCACATCCGGCGCTCCTTGGCACCCGCCAGGAAGATCAATGCCCCGGCGCTGGCGACCCAGCCGGTTCCGATCATTCGCACCGGCGCCAACGCGTCCACGAAGCGGATCATGTCGTGAATGGTGTCGCCACTCTCCACATGCCCACCGGGTGAGTTCACATAAACGTCGATCGGCTTGTCGCTATCGGCGGCCAACGCCAGCAAACGGCCGGTCACATCGCGCGCAACCCGGTCGTTGATGGCACCAAACACCAGCACGGTCCGTGTCTTGAAAAGCCGGCTTTCCAACTCGTTGATTGGCGAGGCGAGCGTCTTGTTATCACCTGGCTCGGACGGGCTCGGGCCCTCCGGCTCCGGCACATCGGGCTGGCTGGGGTCGGGTTCGTCGTCATCCATACGCGTACGGAACTGGTCCAAGAAAGCACCTCGGTTGGGAATACAGGCCCTTACTTGCGGGCTTGTACGTCGAACGGCAAGGGCACCCCGGCTACACGGTAAACGCGGTCCGCCCCTCCGCCTGGCCGGACGTTAGATAGTGAAGCAATGGATCGATCCCGGCCGCCTTAACGTCGGCGTAAGCGGCCAAGTATTTACTATCGCTGAACGCCGCCGACGGGTCACGGCCCTCGCGCCAGCCATTCACCTCAAAATGCAGCAGCGGATTGATGTGCGCCGCCGCGACGTCCGG
>JAYVTX010000052.1:0-9196 GCA_043788425.1 Rhodospirillales bacterium | reverse complement strand
AGCGGTCCAGGACGCGTACCATCCCCGCCTCCGTCGTGCTGAACCGCGCCAAATGCCGAAGCGCCGCCTCTCGCAACGCGTGGGCGTCCGGGGCGGGGCCGGGGGGGCGGGGCGAGCGCATGTCACACTATACCCCTGCGGCCGAGTCGCTTCTAGGTTGACTTGGGCCGAACGCCCCGGCCATCGTGGTCACCTGCTTCATAACGTACTGATGGCACCATGATCTCAGCCCTGATGCCGACCTATTCCCGGACCGATGTCGCGTTCGAGCGCGGCGATGGGGCATGGCTATTCGCAACCGACGGGCGACGCTTCCTCGATTTCGGATCCGGCATCGCCACCAGCTCGCTCGGTCACGCGCATCCGCATCTGGTACAG
This sequence comes from Rhodospirillales bacterium, assembly GCA_043788425.1. GTDB lineage: Bacteria > Pseudomonadota > Alphaproteobacteria > Acetobacterales > Acetobacteraceae > JANPPS01. The sequence continues at coordinate 8,818 of JAYVTX010000052.1, read as the reverse complement.
GCAATCGCTGAGCAGGCCGGGCGCGTCATGCACACCAGCAATCTGTACCGGGTCCCTGGTGCTGAACGCCTGGCCGCCCGCTTTGTGGAGGCGACGTTTGCCGACAGCGTGTTCTTTTGCAACTCGGGTGCCGAGGCGAATGAGGGCCTGGTCAAGATCATGCGGCGCGCGATGCACGAGCGCGGCCAAAGTGAGCGCTACCGGGTCATCTGTTTCGACGGCGCATTCCATGGCCGCACCTTGGCGATGCTGGCGGCAACGGGCAATAAAAAGTACCTGGCCGGGTTCGGGCCAGAGGTGGATGGCTTTGACCACGTGCCGTTCAACAACATGAATGCACTGCGCGACGCGATCGGGCCGCAGACGGCCGGCGTGCTGCTGGAACCGGTGCAGGGTGAGGGCGGTGTGCGCCCAGCCGATTTGCAATTTCTGCGAGACCTCCGCGCTGCATGCGACGAATTCGGCATCCTTTTGGGTTTCGACGAAGTGCAATGCGGCATGGGGCGGACTGGCAAGCTATTTGCCCATGAATGGTCGGGCATCGCGCCAGACGTTATGTCGATCGCCAAGGGCATCGCCGGTGGCTTCCCGATGGGGGCTATTTTAGCGACCGAGGCCGCAGCCCGCGTGCTGACGCCGGGTACGCATGGCACGACGTTTGGCGGCAATCCGCTCGCCTGCGCCGCCGCGAATGCCGTGCTGGACGTGGTGCTGGCGCCGGGCTTTCTGGACAGTGTCGACCGCAAGGCCCGGCGGCTATGGTTTGCGCTGCAGGACGTGGTCCGCGCCCAGCCCGATGTGCTGGAGGAGGTGCGCGGTGCCGGCCTGATCCTGGGGCTGAAGGCGCGGGTGCCAAACACGGAGCTGCAGCAGGCGTTCATGGCGGAGGGTCTGCTGACCGTCGCGGCCGGGGACAACGTTGTGCGCCTGGTGCCACCGCTGGTGTTGACCGACGCCGATGTGGACACGGCCGTCGAGATGATCCGGCGTGGCGCCCGGCGTTGCCAGCCCACCCCGCTGGCAGCTGCGGCCAAATGAGCGGCGCGTTGCAGCGTGTGGCAGCCGGGCCGGAAACGCCACGGCACTTTCTGGATATTCGCGACTTTGAACCAGGTGTGCTGCGCCAAATGCTGGACGTCGCGGCGGGGTACAAGGCCGGGCCGCCCAGTTCGCGCCCACCGAGTTCTCGTCCTTTTCAGGGCAAGACCCTGGCCATGATCTTCGAAAAGCCCAGCACCCGGACGCGGGTGAGCTTTGAGGTCGCGATGCGCCAGTTGGGAGGCGACGCGATCTATCTGACCGCGCAGGACATGCAGATTGGCCGGGGTGAGACGATCGGCGACACCGCCCGCGTGCTGTCCCGCTACGTCGACGCGATCATGATGCGCACGGCCGACGCTGCCAAACTGCACGAGCTGGCCGACGCAGCCACGGTCCCGGTCATCAACGGCCTGACCAACCGCAGCCACCCCTGCCAGTTAATGGCTGATATCCTGACGTTTGAGGAGCATCGCGGCCCAATCGCCGGGCAGCTGATCGCCTGGGTGGGCGATGGCAATAACGTCGCGTGTTCTTGGATAGAGGCTGCGGTTCGGTTTGGTTTTACGTTGCGGATCGCATGCCCCGAACAGCTACGGCCGTCGCCGACGATCCTAGCCTGGGCCCGGGCGGAGGGCGGGCAGATCGAACTGTTGGACGACGCGGCCGACGCCGTTCGGGGCGCGCGATGCGTCGTGACCGATGGCTGGCTGAGTATGTCCGATGACCCGGCGCAAAACCGCCATAACTTGCTAGCTCCCTACCAGGTCAATACGGCCCTAATGGCGAGTGCCGCGTCCGACGCGCTGTTCATGCACTGCCTCCCAGCCCATCGGGGGGAGGAAGTGACCGCCGAGATCATCGACGGCCCGCAATCGGTGGTATTTGACGGGGCGGAAAACCGGCTGCATGCCCAAAAGGGCGTGCTGGCCTGGGCGCTCGGCGCGGCGCGATAACCTACCGCAGCACGATCTCAACCCGGCGGTTCTGCGGCTCGCGCACACCGTTGGCCGTTTGCACCAACGGCCGGCTTTCGCCAAACGCCTGAGTCGTGATCGAACTGCGCGGCACGCCAAGTCGTACCAGTTCCGCGGCCACGGTCTGCGCGCGACGTGTGGATAGTCCCTGGTTGTACCGAACGGTCCCGGAACTGTCAGTGTGGCCGGCGACCTCGATCCGGGTCACGGCGACACGCGTGGTAGCCTGCGCCGCCTCGTTAATGATCGAACGTGCTCGGGCGGTCAGGTCTGCACGGTCCCAGTCGAAGAATACGAGGTATGTTTTCGCGGGAGCGACCACAATCTGAGGCGTTTCCACGGCCGCCACTGAAGCCGGTGCCGGCGTGTTAAACGCATATCGCAAGCCGAGGATCAGGCTGTGGTTATAGTCCTCTTTCGTATGCAGAGACCGGGCGGCGAATGGCGTGCCATTGGACGGTGTTTGGATGAAGCTGCGTTCCCCGGCCACAGCCAGATACCGGTATTCCGCCGTAAGTGACAAACCAACCACGGGCGGGATTGGAAACGATACGCCCGCAATGGCTTGGTACGCGAAGCCACCGTCCGTACCTGTGGTCGTAAGGCCGCTATTAGGAACCGTCGCGGTCACATTGCCAGGTAGCGCGTACCCAATCGTCCCACTAAGACGCTGCGTGCGCTCGACCCGCTCATACCCGACGCCGGCGCCGATATAGGGAAACACGTACGGGCTACCGATATCCAGGTCGAACAGGACGTTGCCCATGGCACCGTATTTCTGCTCCCGCCCACCAGTCGAGGACGGGGCAGCTACGACCGTCCCAAGCTGGTTGTTGCGGTAGTTACCCTCGATCTCCAGCCGCAGGCCGTTGCCGAACCCGTACCCTACGCTCGCCAGCCCAACGACTCCAACCCGGAAACCCGTCCGGCGGTTAGTGGGCACAACGATTCCGTTTGGGTAAACGAGGGCATCCACCTTCTCCCGCTGCAAGAAGTTCGCCCCGCCGCCGCCGCCGATATACAGGCCTGTTACCGGCTGGGCCCGGCTGACCCCGGCCAGGGCAACGAGAACGGTCGTAACGAGCAGGGCGGTTCGCACCATTATGGCAACTCCAAATCGCAGGCCGGACCAGATCGTCCGCGCCAAGTCAGCCGACGGTCAACACTCAACGCCCGCAGGGCAGAGTAGAGGCACCGTCGCGAAAGAAAAAGGGCCGGCCCCGTTTCCGAGGCCGGCCCGAGATCACCAGCCAGTCAGTACGACCGGCTGCCTCATGTCTAGCTTAACGCAGGACGATCTCGACGCGGCGGTTCTGCGGCTCGCGCACACCGTCGGCAGTCTGGACCAACGGGCGGCTCTCGCCGAACGCCTGCGTGGTGATCGCATTCCGCGGCACGCCCAGACGGACGAGCTCAGCGGCAACGTTAGCCGCGCGGCGCTGTGACAGGCCCTGGTTGTAGCGCGGCGTGCCGGACTTGTCCGTGTGGCCGGCGACTTCGATACGCGTGACCGCAACCTTCGTGGTGGCCTGGGCCGCCTCGTTGATGATGGCACGGGCACGGTTTGTCAGGTCGGCGCGATCCCAGTCAAAGAACACCAGGTATGTGCGAGCTGCCTCAGCCTTCCGCTCGATCACCGGGACTACGACTGCAGCCGGTGTTGCACCGAACGCGTAACGCACGCCGAACGAGATCGTGTGGTTGTAGTCGTCCTCGGTCTTGATCCGCGCACGGGTTGCAATGCCACCCGGCGTCACGCCGCCGCCGCTCGCGAAGTACTGGTAGTTGACGGTACGCGAACCAGCCAGGCCCATGAAGCGGTAATCGAGCGTCAGCGCCAGGCCGGGTACGGAGCCGATCGGGAACGCCACGCCCAAGATCCCCTGGTACGCAAACGCACCGTCACCAGCATTGGTCCGGTACAGCGTGCTCACGCCGTTCGGGAAGCCTGCGAACGGCACCGACTGACCGGCAAACCGTGTATTCTGGTTTTGCGCATACTGGTAACCAACGCCCGCACCAACGTAGGGCATCACGCTGCCGAGGTCGAAGTCGTACAGCACGTTAAACATGCCGCCGTACTTCTTCTCGTCGCCACCGGCGCGTGCCGTCTGGCCGAAAGCGTTGCTCGTCAGCTTCTTGAACTTGTTCTGGCGGTAGTCGCCCTCGATCTCGAGGCGTAGGCCGTTACCCAGCCCGTAACCTAGCGACACGAGGCCAGCGAAGCCCGGGTCTAGCTGCAGCCGGGCATTGTTGCCGACCGCGATCCCACCAATCCCCAAGTTTGGATAGGCGACCGACTTAATGGTTTCGTCATGCATGATATTGATGCCGACGCCGGCACCGATGTACAGGCCGCTGACGAGTTCAGCCTTGGCTGCCACGGGTGCGGCCAGTACGGTCGCGGCCAGTAGCGCACTGCGTAGCTTCATTTGGGTTCTCTCCTCGATTACATGTCTGCGCGTTAACGCATCCGGGGGATCGCGGGGACGCGTCCCCCCGCCTCTCGGTAAACGGAACATAGCCAGCAACGTTCGCAGAAGCGAGGGTGGTGTGGCGGTTTTCAGACCCCTGTGGCACATCGGCAACAAACGCCCTGCGGAAAGGCCACACAGAACCGTGAGCGGACCGATTTAGACCAGCTTGGCCTCAAATGGCGGTAGCAAGTCAGGCGCCTCGAACTCGATGACCCATAAATCCGGGTCGCGACCGACCTGGCGGGCGACGTACGAATCGACAGCGTCCTGGGCCACGGGTGCCGGGCCAGTTCCGCGCATCCACGCAACCGCGCCTTCATTACCTTGGACCTGCGATAAAACACACAGGCCGTCGCGCCCCCGCAGGACCACCAGCACCCCGCCCGCATCAGCATCGCCGCTGCGCAATACCGCGCCGGGCCGGCCGTCGATGTCACCCATCCGCAGCACGGCCTGCACCCACAGCTTCCTCTTGACCCGCGATTCCATCAACTCGGTCCTTCACGCATGGTGCGTGCAGGTGCACCATAGGTCCATTACGGAGACCTGCCATGCGCCTCGCCATCGCCTTGATCCTATTGCCACTAGGTGCCCACGCCGCAGACCGGGTGACCTTCGGGCTCGATTGGCTGGCCGAAGCTGAGTATGGCGGCTTCTACCAGGCCGTTGCCACGGGCATTTATGCCAAACACGGACTGGACGTCAGCATCCGCCAGGGTGGGCCGCAGGTGAACCAGGCGCAATTCCTTCTCGCCGGACGCGTTGATTTTGCGATATTTAGCAACAGCTTCCTGGCGCTTAATCTCAGCCGCGAAAACCTGCCGTTCAAAGCCGTCGGCGCCGTGTTTCAGCGGGACCCGGCCGTTCTGATCACCCATCCCGGCGTCGGCCATGACACGTTCGAATCGCTGCAGGGACAGCCGGTAATGATTAGCAACGATAGCCGCAACGGCTGGTGGACTTATCTACGGGCCCGGTTCGGCTACGACGACGCGCAGATCCGCCCCTACACCTTCAACTTTGCGCCATTCCTGGCGGATAAGCGGGCGGCGCAGCAGGGCTACCTCGGCTCCGAACCCTATCTGATCAAGCAGCAGGCCGGGTTCGACCCGGTTGTATTGCTGCTGGCCGATGCCGGGTTTCAGGGCTACGGTAGCCTGATCACCACCAGCAACCAGACAATCGCCGACAAGCCGGCGCTGGTGCAACGCTTCCTGGATGCGAGTTTTGAGGGCTGGGAGTCCTACCTGTCCGGCGACCCCACCCCGGGCAACACGCTGATCAAGCGCGAAAATCCCGAAATGACCGACGACCTTTTGCGCTATGGGCGCAGCGTGCTGATCGAATACCAAATCATTCACGCCCCCAAAGAGGCGATGGGCACCATGACCGATGCCCGGTGGGAGGCGTTCTTCAAATCCGTCCAGGCCGCCGCCGGCTACCCCGCGACCATGGACTGGCAACGCGCCTACACGCTGCAATTCGTGCATGGGGCCACCGCGAAATAGGCATGCTGACGCTACACGGCGTTGGCCGCCGCTACCCAAACGGCACCGTCGCGTTGGCTGGCGCGTCGCTGAGTGTGGGTGCGGGTGAGTTCGTGGCCCTGCTGGGTCCGTCCGGGTGCGGCAAGTCGACGCTGCTGCGATTGATCGCCGGGCTGGACCGGCCGGATCAGGGGTCCGTTACGTGGGACACGCCGCCCCGGCTTGGCTTTGTGTTTCAGGACCCGACATTGCTGCCCTGGGCGACGGCGCTGGAAAACGTGCGGCTGCCGCTAAGGCTGAGCAGCACGCCGGGCCAGCAGCAGCGCGCGACTGAGGCACTGGCCCAGGTCGGGCTGGCCGGGTTCGAAACGGCGCGCCCGCGGGAGCTGTCGGGTGGCATGCGCATGCGCGTCTCCATCGCCCGCGCGCTGGCAACCGAGCCTACGGTCCTATTGATGGACGAGCCGTTTGCCGCGCTGGATGAGTTTACCCGGCACGCCCTCCAACACGATCTGCGCGCCCAACAGGCCGGTCGCACGATCATTTTTGTCACGCATTCGATTTATGAGGCCGCGTACCTCGCCAGCCGGGTCGTGTTAATGTCGGCCCGCCCAGGTAGGATCGTTACGACCCTCGCCTCGCCCGTGGCACACGGGCCGGACCGTCGGCTATCGGCCGAGTACACGGCGTTTGTGGCCGCAATCACCCACGCGCTATCGCCCGCATGAAATTCGCGCCCGCCCTGCTTGGCGTTCTGGCGATTTTGGTGTGGGAGGGGGCAGTGCGCTTCTGGCACGTGCCGTCCTATTTAGTGCCCGGCCCCGTCGCGATCGGGGCGGCGTTCCTGGCCGACGCGCCGCTGCTGCTGCGGTCGTTGGTGGCTACCCTTACGGTGGCCCTGCTGGCATTGCTGACCAGTTGTGTGCTTGGCCTAACCTTGGCCGGCGCAATCGCCACCAGCCGGTGGGCCCGGGCGGCGATCCTGCCCTGGGCAATCGTTTTGCAGGTAACGCCGATTGTCGCCATCGCGCCGCTGATCATCGTTTGGCTGGACGACCCGTTCGCCTCGCTGGTTGTGTGCGCCACCATCGTTGCGTTCTTCCCGATTTTCTCCAACACAGCGGCCGGCCTGGCGGCTGCCGCGCCAGAGCTGCAGGACCTGTTTCGCCTGCATCGTGCGACGCGGTGGCAGACGCTGTGGCTGTTGCGCCTGCCGGCCGCAATACCGGCGTTCCTGTCGGGCCTGCGCATCTCTGGCGGGTTGGCGCTGGTCGGCGCTGTCGTGGCGGAGTTCGTGGCCGGGTCTGGCGGCTTTGCGTCGGGCCTGGCGTTCCGTATTGTCGAAGCCGGGTACCGGCTGCAGGTGCCGCGCATGTTTGCAGCCCTGGTGCTGCTATCGCTGGCTGGGATCGTGATCGACACGGTGCTGGCCGGCGCTCAGGCGCGGCTGATGCGGCGATTTGGATAGGGGACGCGCGTGGACGATAAGATTAGCGCCGGGAAAATGAGCGCCGGGCAAAAAGCCTATGAGGCCAAGCGCGCCGCTAAAAAGGGCACGTCGTTGGACAAGCATTTGGCACAAAAAGCTAAGTCCGCTGCGCCCGCGCCGGCAAAACCAGTTAAGAAGCCGGGCCTGCTCTCCCGCCTGCTGGACCGCGCACACCAGCCCATCAAACCGAAAAAATGACGGTTGCCGTCCACGCCGATTGGAGCGTGGACCCGCGCAAGCGCTGGATGTGCATCGCCACCCCGCAGGGTTCCGGGTGGCAGCTGGGGATCGAGCCGGTAGGTGATCTGGCCACGCTATTGCCCCGGTTGAAGGCGCTGGGTGACCCGGTAGCGCTGGGTGTCGATTTTCCCATCGGTCTGCCCCGCGCCTATGCCGCCGACCGGCCTGGCGATTTCCGGACATTCCTGCGCGACGCGCCCCCCGAATTTTTTGAGGTGGTGGAAACCATCGAACAGGCCGGACCCGGCCGCCCCTTCTACCCCCGCCGCGGCCAGTTCGGCATGACCCGGCTATCGCTGGCCCACGCCCTGGGATTTACCAACACGGCCGAGCTGTCCCGCGCCTGCGACCGCGCGACGACGACCCGGCCCGCCGGTGCACCGCTATTTTGGACGTTGGGGGCTAATCAGACGGGTAAGGCGGCGATCAGCGCCTGGCTCGGCCTGCTTCGCCCCACGCTGGCCGGGCCAAACCCGCCGGCATTATGGCCGTTCGACGGCCCGTTTCGATCGCTGCTGACACCGGGTCACGTCGCGATCGCCGAAACCTACCCGGCCGAAGCGTTGCGCCAGCTAGGCCTGACGCTGCCCGGCAGCAAACGCCGCCACACCGACCGGCTGGCGTTCATACCCGCATTGCGTGATGCCATTGCCCGGCATCACGCCGCCGCAGACCCGGCGCTGGACGTACTAATTGCGACCGGCATGGGCACCGATGCAGCGGGCGAGGACCGGCTCGACTGCCTGCTCGGCGTATTATGCGTGCTGCGGGTGCTGCAGGGCGCGCTGGACACTGCCCCGCCCGACCCGTGGATTGCGCGTTGGGAGGGGTGGGTTTTGGGGCAGGCGTGGCCGGTAGGACCAGATGCAACCCAGTGATCCCAAATGCCATTCACACCAGGGCGCCGCAATCTTGCTACTTTGCTGGTGCCACGCGCAGCTGAGTTTCCAGCCGCCGTAGACATCTAAAACTGGAAATGACCAGCCTTGTTTTGGTCGGCCCCGGCCGTCTGCCCGGCGCCTGACTCCGCCTAGGTTACACCGGGGGCGATGGGGCCGGGCCAGGCTGCCCATCTACTGCTAACCCGACCATCCGCCACCGGTGCACATC
>JAYVTX010000051.1:0-3638 GCA_043788425.1 Rhodospirillales bacterium | reverse complement strand
ATGGTGCCGTCCGGCGCGAGTATGGCCGTCGCGGTTTCGTCGCATGACGACTCGATACCAAGTACTGGACGTGCGAGGGGCGCGGACGGCAAGCGGGTTGGCCTTTCCATATGTCGCGTGACGTCATAGGACGTCTGAATGCCGCACGCACACCCCGCGCTAAACATGGTGGCGGAGCGGACGATGCATCACACGCCGGCCCCGCGTTTTCGGTCTGGTACGCGCCGGTCCCCACTGGCGCGGTTCTGCCCGACGCTGGCACCGGTGACCGTGCAGGGCCTGAAGACAGCGCTCCCGCCGGGCATCATGTTCGCCTGTATGCCTAGGCAGGAGGATACGCGCGACGTGCTGGTGCTGGGACCGCGCTGTTGTGATGCGGTGGACGTTCCGCTCGGTGCGCTACCGCCCCATGCGGTAATCGGCTCCCGCCTTCGTGCAAACTCGCCACGGGACATCTTTGCCTGACCGCCGTGACTGAGCGGGGCGGCGTTCTGGTCACCCGGCCGGAGCCAGACGCGTCCGAAACGGCGGATCTGCTTCGGCAGCGCGGATGGCGGCCGGTGGTGGCGCCGCTTCTGATCGTACGGCCCATCGCTTTGCGACCGGTGCCGGCGTGCGCGGCGGTGCTGGTGACCAGCGGCAATGCGCTGCCGGCATTGGGCCCCGATTGGCGTGGGGTACCGGTGCTGGCGGTGGGCGACCGGACGGCGGCGCGGGCCCAGGCCGCCGGGTTCCGGGATGTGTGCAGCGCGGATGGGGACGCGACGGCATTGCTGGCCTTGGCGCAGGCGCGGTTACCGCCCGGGGCGGCATTGCTGCTGCCGGCCGGCTTGGGGCAGGGCAGGGCGCTGGCGTCCGCCCTGACGGCGGCAGGGTTTCGCGTTTATCGACGTACGGCATACCGGGCCGGGGCAGTCCAGGCGCTACCCGAAACGGCACGGCAGGGTCTCGATGCGGGGACCGTGGACGCCGCCCTGTTCCTGTCGGCATTGACCGCGCAGGTGTTCGCCCGGCTGCTGCCGCGCACGATGCACGCGACACTCGCCTCCGTTGACGCCGTCGTGATCGGGTCGCAGGTGGCCACAGTGCTGGCGCACTTGCCCTGGCGTCGTCTGCGCGTGTCGGCTAAGCCAACGCTTGAACGTGTACTGGCGCTGCTATGACCGATCCCGATCCAGTTCTTCCTCCGCCTTCGCTCGTGACGACGGACGCGCAGGCCTTAGCAAGCCCGGCCTCAGCAATTCCGGCTTCATCGAACCTGGGGTCTTCTGGCCCGGAGTTCACCAGCCCGGCTTCCGCTATCCCGGTTTCAGAACGGGCGCGGGTTGAGCCGACAGCTCGCAAGACAGACGCGCTGCCATTCCTGTATGCGCTCGGCTTGATCGTGCTGCTCGTGGCCGGTTGGTATGTGTACACCAACCCGCCCGGTGGTGGTGGAGGCGGGGCCGATGTGGCGGTAAAGCTCGATGAACTGAACACGCGTACCGCCGCGCTGGAACAGCGGCCAGTGGTCGACATGGGTCCCATACGGAAGCAAGTGGCAGCGCTGGAGGCGCGGGTCGCGACCATCGAGCAGCGCCCCGCACCGGCCGCGTTCGACCCGGCCCCCCTGACGAGCAGGCTGGATGCGGCTTCGGTGGACCTGAGCACACGGCTGGCAGGGCTGGACCGCCGGGTTGCGACGGCCGAGCAGGGCATGGCGCAGGTGGACGGCAAGATCGAAGGTAAAATCGGGCAGCTCGATGCGAAGCTGGGGCAGGTGGGTGCCACGGTCGACACAGCGGTTGCGGCCAAGGTTGCAGCGGCGGAGGCCGCGACGACAGCGCGCGTGAACCAGATCAGCACGCAGTTGGGCGCCCAAGTCGATGCAAAGGTGGGTGCGCTGACGGATACAGCCCGGAAGCTGGCGTTCGCCCAGGCAGGTTCGCTGGCGCTGGAGAGTGGCCAAAAGCTGGGTGCGATACCCGGCGCGCCGCCCGCGCTGGCCCGTTTTGCCGATGTGGCGCCGCCGACCGAGTTTGCGTTGAAGCAGTCATTTGGCGCGGCCGCCGATGCAGCCACCCGTGCCAGCGTGCCGCAGACCGAGGAAAAGCCGTTTCTCAGCCGGCTATGGACCCGTGCGCAGCAAAGCGTTTCGCTGCGAGAAGGCGATCGCGTGCTGGTCGGTGACCCGGTGACCGGCATCCTGGCCCGCGCGCGCCGGGCGCTGGACGGTAACGATTTGGCGGCGGCGCTGACGGCGCTGCAGGGCCTGGCCGGTGCGCCGCGGGCGGCGATGGCGGAGTGGATCGGGCAGGCGCAGGGCTTACTCGATGCGCGCGCGGCGCTGACGCAGATGGCGCGCGGCTGATGCTGAACGTCCTGCTGTTTATACTGCTGGCGGCCCTGTCGGTTGCGGGTGCGTGGTGGGTGGCCGGGCTGCCGGGCACGGTGTCGGCGACGATCGGGTCGTACAGCATCGATGCGTCGGCCCCGGTGGCACTCACGCTGCTGGCGGTGCTGTTTGTGCTTCTGTATGCCGCGGTCCGGCTAATCTTCCGCCTGTTTGGCGCGCCCCGTCGCATCGCGCGCGTGAACCGCCGCATGCGCCGCGTGAATGGCGAGCAGGCCGTCACCCGCGCGTTGGTGGCACTCGCCGCCAACGATCCGGAGGCTGCGGGTAGGGAGGCTGCACGCAGCCAGAAGCTGTTGGGCGCCACGCCGCTGACGCTGCTACTAGCCGGGCAGGCGCACCGGCAGGCTGGTAATGACGCCAAGGCGGCCGAGGTCTTCAAACAATTGGCGGACACGAAGGGTGGCGCTTTCCTGGGTCATCGCGGCCTGATGCAGATCGCGACCGGGCGGCAGGACTGGACGACCGCACAGCAGGCCGCGCTGGGGGCGGAGAATGCCTATCCCGGCGCCGCGTGGGTCAAGCAGGAGCGGCAGCAGATTGCGCTAAAGACCGGGCAGTTCCGGGAGGCGCTTTCGCTGTCGGCCGAGGGTAAGGCCGCGCTGGCGATCGCGGCCGCCAATGCGGAGACGGATCCGGCGCAGTCAATGAAGCTGGCTAAGCAAGCATTCGATACCGACCCGGCGCTGCCGCCTGCCGCCATCGCCTATGCCACCCGCCTGCGTCAGGCCGGGCGGGAGAAGGCGGCGCAATCGGTGATCGCCCGGGCGTGGGCCCAGCAGCCGCACCCAGATTTGGCCGATCTGGCGTTAGCGCCGCAGACTGACCGGCTGAAGCGTGTGGCCGAGGCGCGGCAACTGGCAACGGGCAACCCCGCCCATGTCGAAAGCCGGCTGATGGTCGCCCGCGCGGCGCTAGCGGCCGGGTTGTCGACGGAGGCGCGGCGGGAGTTGAATGCGGCGCGTAAGGCCGGGCTAAACCAGCGCCGGATGTACGTGCTGATGGCCGACGTCGCCGAGCTGGATGGTAATGCGGCGGAGGCGCAGGAGGCGCTGCGGGCCGAATCAACTGCTGCCCCGGACCCCGTATGGCGCTGCGGTGCGTGCAGCACGGTGCAGCCAGCGTGGACGGCGGTGTGCCCAGCGTGCGGCACGCATGGACGCGTGGCCTGGGTGGCGGCGGCGGTGGATGCGCCGGTGGTGGCGCAGATGCCGGCACCGCGGACGCTGGATGCGATCACGGGGTA
>JAYVTX010000050.1:0-28269 GCA_043788425.1 Rhodospirillales bacterium | reverse complement strand
GCGCTACGGCGGCTGTTCTTTGCACCCCGAAACATTTTTCGCATGCGCGATGGGCTGATCAACCTGATCGCCGGCAACCTCGATGGCGGATGGCGCGCGGAACTGCCCGTTCTGGCGTTCAAGGGCGTGTACCTGATGACCAAAACCTTTGGCCGATTCGGCACGGCGCCGGAGCCAGCGGGAGCGATGGTCGCCGCCGGATGAGGGCCGCTCTGCCCGCCCTGCTAGTGCTGAGCGGATGCGGTGCCACTGTTGAGCGCCTGGCGTACGCACCCACGGTGACGCCGGGTGCTGCCGGCCAGGGCGCGGTGCGGGTGGCACCACCCAATGATGCCCGGTCGCGGCCGGACCCAACTTATGTCGGTACGATCCGCACCGGGATCGGTACCCCACTGAAAACCGTGCGTACCGCTGGCCCATTCGCGAACGAAGGTTTGAGCGCGGTTTCAGATGCACTCACGCAGCAAAGCTTGCTATTTCAAACGGCTGCGGCGACCCAAGTCCGGCTCACGATTGTACGAATTGACTCCAGCCAGCGCGCTCGGTCAGAGGCTCATGCCGGCATAAGGGCCCAGGTCATGGGTGTCGGCTCCGGACGGGTGCTGTGGGAGGGCTCGGGCAAGAGCGATCAAGAAAGCGGCACCGTTCTAACGCTGGACCGTGGCGTTTTCGCCTCCACGGCGGTGCTGGCCGTGCTGGCGTCAAAGGCGTTGAACGTCGCCATCGATCAGATTGTCGGCGACCCAGCATTTCGGCGCGCCGTCTCGGGGGCTGGCGCGCGGGTTGGATGACGCGATCGCCCGTACCGCACAACGCTACGTGGGCGGGCGGCGGTTTGCGCGGCATTACGTCGCCTCTAAGCTGCGGACCGACCCCGTGCACCGCACCATCCTTGCCATGGCTGCCGCGGAACCGTTTGGCGACGTGACCGATGTCGGCTGCGGGCGGGGCCAGCTGGGACTGGCGTTGCTGGAGGCCGGGGGTGCTCGCTCCGTCATCGGCCTCGATTGGGCTGGGCAGTCGCTGGACGATGCGCGCCGGGCCGGCGCCGGGCTGGCGTTCACGGCACGGGCGCAGGATTTGTCGACCGACGTCCGGACCGACGCCTGCGATACGGCGCTGCTGATCGACGTGCTGTATATCCTGCGGCAACCCCAAGCGTTGGGCCTGCTGGCGGCCGTGGCGGCTGCGGCGCGGCAGCGGGTGCTGGTGCGTACGCTGGACCCGGCGCTGGGGTGGCGCAGCCGGGTGCATTTGGGGATGGAATGGCTGGGCCGACCCGTTTGGCCCCATGCGGGCGCAACCGTCGACCCGGCGCCCGTGCCGGCACTGACCGCTGTTCTGACCGAGGCCGGGTTTGACGTGACCGTGGCACCGTGTTGGGCCGGAACGCCGTTCGCCAACGTCCTGCTGACGGCCACCCGTGAGCCAGGGACCTATTCCGGATGATCCCGCGCCGCACGCTGCTGGGCTTGCTATTGGCCACCCCCGCGTTTGCGCAGGATGTGGCATTTGCCGCGCCGTTTATCGAGCGGACCGGACGCGAGCTGGGTGCATTGATCGCCGCCAATCCCGACCCGGCTACCCGCCGCGCGCAACTGGCACCGTTTCTGGAGCGCGTGGTGGACCAGGATCGCCTGGCCCGGTTTTGCCTGGGCCGCTACTGGCCACAGGCAACGGCTGCGCAACAGGCCGAGTACCTGGCCCTGTTCCGCGCCACGCTGGCCACCAACGTCGCCGGGCGGCTGGCATCGGCCACGTCCGAGTTGGCGCAAGTCCAGACCGGCCGGCCGGAGCGGCAGGGTGACGAGATCACGGTACCCACCACCGTCACCCGCCCCAACAACAAACCCAACCGCGTGGTCTGGGTCGTGGTCCCGTCCGGCAGCGCGTTTCGGTTGGTAGACGTGGTGGCTGAGGGAATTTCCCTACGGATCACGCAACGCAGCGACTACGCTGCATTCCTGCAACGCAATGGCGGTTCGATCGAGGCGCTGCTGGCAGCACTGCGGGCGCAGGTGCGTTAGAGCAGCTTTCGTTCATTCAGAGCCGCCACGGCTCTGAATGAACGAAGTAAGCTGCTCTAGAATATAGATTTCTAGAGCACGATCTTTCTAACGATCGATCCCGATCGGTCGAAACGTGCTCTAGTGGGCATAGCCCATCCCCAGGTATGAAATCACTTGCGGCCGGGGCGGAAGTCCTGAGTTATCGTGGTCCCGTCCGCTTCGATCGTCATGGTTTCATCTAACTCGCCACTGGTGTTTTGTACCGAACGGCTGAATGCGACCTTCCTCACACCCTGGCCATCCGGTTGAGTTCCATTAGGGTTGTTGAAGATGTTGAACGAATACTGGGCGACCCAAAGGCGTTTAGGGGAATCGTTTCCGCCCCACGTATTCTGCTTCACGCTCGTTCTGCTTATCGAGTAACTATCCGTCTCGGCATAATAGTAGAAGTAGGGGAGGTGCAGGGCGCTGTCGAACTCGTCACAATCGCCCGGTCTCAGCCGGAGCCAGCCGCGGGAGACGAACGAGTTGTAGCCCGGTTGGTCGTAGGCGATCGCCACAAAGATCTCGCGCGCGAACTTGTTGCAAATTTGGATTTCCGCCACCGCCGGCGCCGGTATGACCACCGCTGAAACGCATACGACCGTCGCAAACGCCAAACGCTTTGAGCCAAGCATTTCGACACCCTCCGGAGCCAGGATGTTCTGATATCGTCACGAGACTGTCAAGTGGCATCGATTTCGGCCGGCGTTTGCGGCGCTGACCTACCAACACCAGCCGTGAAAGCTGCGAACCTCGTGAAAGGTCACCGGCCCGACACCGCGGACCCCGGCCACACGCCTGCCTAGCCCGCCCGATCCGTCGCGATCGTCCCAGTAAACACCGACCAAGTCACCGGTCGACCAATACCCAAGACAGATCAGGGCGTCCGCGCCGCGCCTGGACAGCCCGGCGGCACGATAAGCAGCCCGGGCCGCAATGACGCGATTAATGATGGCCAGCGCCTCTGCCGAGATAAGGCTGGCTAGGGAACCGTCCGCCGGCCGACTGGCCATTCCTAGGCCCTCTTGCGCCCAAACAGCAGGTAACAGACGGCAAAGAACCCGCCGACATAGGCGCTCCACTGGCCCAGATAACGCATGTAGATCGCCCGGCGGCCAAGCCGCCAGGCGGTGCTGAATGCCGCAATCTGACCAAACTTCCCGTCCAATACGTGTTGAGTTTCGAGTTCGGCAGCCCGACGTTTATCTGATGCCTCTCGTTCGTCAGCGCGGCGTAATGCCTCCACGGCTTTGCTCATTTCCTCGGGGGTCACTGGCTGTGCCAAGATGTTGGGCAGGCGCGCGCACTCGACGGTCATCTCGGCGACCGAGGGCGGCTCGGCCTTTGACCACGGCCGGGTCCAGCCACCGGGACAACTGATGATCCGTTGTCCAAAGCTCGGTTCCTGTGCCACCGCCCGCGCCGGTATGAACGTGACCAGGGTACAAAGAAGGATCCGAGCCGCGGACGCTATAGCCGCTGGCATGGCGCATGAATTGCGCCGCGAAAGCCGAAGGCTGAAAACCAAGGGCGCTGGGCGAGTCATTGCCTAAACTGATTACACCGGTGTCGAATTGAATGCCAGTTTTATGCAACGGCCGCGTTGGTTCCGTCAGGCGGCAATCACCTCGGTGCAGCGCTCTTCGGCGTCCAACCCAACGGCGAACACGCAATCATAGACCTTGCCCGTTATTCGGGAGGTGTACCGGCGAATCGAGAAAGTACGGCCACCCACGACACGCCCATCGCCCATCGCCCATCGCCCACCGCACTGCGGTCCGCGGACCAAGTCCGGTTCCGCGGTTCACAGGTGGCGGTTCGCAGTTAGCAGTTCGCAGTTCGCAGTTCGCAGTTCGCAGTTCCGACTAGGACAGGCTGGCTGCACTAGCCACGCCCTGTCCTCGCCCGTTTATGCTACGGCGCGGATCGCGGCGGCTTTGACATCGTCCGAAGCGGACCCGGCGAAAGTCGCAAAGTTCTTTTCGAACAGGCCAACGAGGTTGCGTGCGGCTGTATCGTAAGCTGCCGGGTCGGCCCAGGCCTGGCGGGGGTCAAGAACGGTGTCGGGGATGCCCGGCACGTCTTGCGGCAGCATCAGGCCGAAAAACGGATCACGCACGTAGCGGGCTTCGCGCAGACTACCGTTCAGGACGGCTGCCAACAAAGCGCGGGTGTGGGCAATGCTCATGCGGGCACCGGTCCCGTACGCGCCCCCGGTCCAGCCGGTGTTTACCAGCCAGCAATCCGCGCCGTGCTTAGCAATTAGTTCGGCCAGCATGCGGCCATACACTTCAGGGTGGCGGGGAATGAACGGTGCGCCGAAGCAGGTACTGAATGTCGCCTGCGGCTCCCGCCCGAGACCCTTTTCCGTGCCAGCGACCTTGGCCGTGTAGCCCGACATGAAATGGTACATGGCCTGGGCCGAAGACAGCTTGCTGATCGGCGGCAAAACGCCAAACGCGTCGGCGGTGAGCATGACAACATTGCGCGGCTGCCCGGCCCGACCCGACATGTCGCAATTGGGAATGAACTCGATCGGATAGCAGGACCGGGTGTTTTCCGTCAGCGACCCGTCGGTCAGGTCCAGATTGCCATGCGCGTCCGCAATAACGTTTTCCAGCACCGTGCCGAAGCGGTGGGTGGCGGCGTAGATCTCGGGCTCCGCTGACGCGCTCAGATTGATGACCTTAGCGTAGCATCCGCCCTCGAAATTGAACACGCCTGACGGGCTCCAGCCGTGTTCGTCATCGCCGATCAGGGGACGGGCCGGGTCGGAACTGAGGGTTGTCTTGCCGGTGCCGGACAGACCGAAGAACAGCGCAACGTCGCCGGGCGAACCGTCGGTTGTACGGCTGACGTTGGCGCTGCAATGCATGGGCAGCACGCCCTCGGCCGGCAGCTTCCAGTTCATCACGCCGAAGATGGATTTCTTGATTTCGCCGCCATACTCGCTGCCGGCGATGACGATCATGCGCTGCAGGAAGCTGACGGCAATCGCCGTGCTGCTGCGTACGCCGTCGATGGCCGGGTCGGCCTGAAAGTTTGGGGCGTGCAGGATGACGTAATCTGGTTCGAACATATCGAGCTCGGCCTCGCTCGGGCGTATGAACATGTTGCGGGCAAACAGGGTGTGCCACGCCTCAGTGCTGACCAACCGTACGCGGATGCGGTGAGCGGGGTCT
This sequence comes from Rhodospirillales bacterium, assembly GCA_043788425.1. Classification (GTDB taxonomy): domain Bacteria; phylum Pseudomonadota; class Alphaproteobacteria; order Acetobacterales; family Acetobacteraceae; genus JANPPS01. The sequence goes on along the minus strand of JAYVTX010000050.1, from coordinate 23,036 downwards.
GCGCCGGCGAACAGGTCTTGTGTGAATAGTTCACGGCCCTGCAGATAGGCCTGGACACGGCCCTTGAAGGTTTCGAAGTGGGCAACGCCCAGCTTTTGATTGCCATGACGCCACCAGATGTCGTTCGTGGTTTCCGGATGATCGACCGAGAACTTATCAGCGACGGATCGACCGGTATGGACACCGGTTTTGACGATCAGCGCGCCTTCCGCCGACAACCGGCCCTCGTTCCGGCGCAGCGCGTGGGTAACCAGCATCGGGGCGGTCAGGTTCGCGTGGACGGCGGCATCCGGCACGACACCCGTCCCAGCCAGGGCATGGGCGTGGCCGCTGGCGTGGCCCGTAAGTGCGTGGGGCACGGTGGCCGCGAGGCCCTGGGGGGATGTGTTCATCGCAGTAGTCCTTCGATTCCGCCCTGTTTGGCCGTTTCGCGGTCGGGCCTTCATCCGGTCTTAGGCGAGCAAAACCAGCCCGTCCAGGTCTGATTATTGTGCTAATCTGGCGTGCGGTGCAGCAATCCTAGCATGGCATTGCGAAGTTGAGCGGCGGACGCGACGGGTGCCGGCCAGGCGATGCGGCGCACGATATCGCCACGCGACAGGTCGCAACCATCGACGTCACAGGCGGTCATACGCCATTCGCCGCTTCCAGGATCCCCGGCCAGCCGGGCCATGGCGTACGCATGATCCGTGTTGCAGTGGGCGACGATCCCAGACTCCGCCGCCGCAATCGCCGCTACGGCGTCCGGATCGTGCGTAAGGTCGGCGGTCGTCAGCCGGGTAGCGCTACCAAAGCCACCGATATATTGGCCGGCATGAAGCGTCATGCGCCACAGGCGAAAGTCGCCCAGGTGGGCATAGAACGCGGCGTATGGGTGCCGGGCAATCCAGCGGAGCTTCAGCCACGGCTCCGGAGCCAGGGCCGCCGTACCAATCAGGGTCAGGCGGGCATGCGCGGCCGGGTTCGGGTCCAGGCCCGGTGCCTGCAGCAGGAGCGAGCAGCGGGGTTCGGCCGCCAGATGCGCCGTATGGTCGCTGAGGCCCGACAGCAAAATCAGCAACGACCCATCCGGGGCCGGGGCCGGGGTAACAAGCGTCGACAGAGGCTGGCCGTCGGCGACGGTTGCGAGTGCGCCGGCTATAGCGCTCCGGCGAAGCAGCCGGGCTGCGTCCCGTGGTGGCATTTCCATGTATTCTGTCCCCCAGGTATTCTGTCCCCGGGTATTCCGTCCCCGGATTTGCCATAATGCGGTGCGATACACTTGGTGCGCAGTAACCGGGCGGGGCAATAGCAGATGAAACAAACGATCGCGCTGGTTGATGATGACCGGAACATCCTGACCTCCGTCACGATGACGTTGGAGGCAGAAGGCTTTGTCGTCCGCACCTATACGGACGGGGAAAGTGCGCTGGCAGGCATCCTGTCGCGTCCGGTCGACCTCGCCGTTCTGGACGTAAAGATGCCGCGGATGGACGGCATGGAGCTGTTGCAGCGTTTGCGCGCACGGACCCAGCTGCCGGTAATCTTCCTGACCTCCAAAGATGAGGAGGTGGACGAGTTGATGGGCCTTCGTTTGGGCGCCGATGACTACATAACAAAGCCGTTCAGCCAGCGTCTGTTAATCGAGCGGATCCGGGCGCTGCTGCGACGCCAGGATGCGGCACAGGCGACGGGTGCCGGCACGTCGGCCAGCAGCATGATGGTTCGAGGCGAGCTGGTGCTGGATGAAACCAAACATCAAAGCACGTGGCGCGGCGAAGACATTCAGCTGACTGTTACAGAGTTTCTGCTGGTGAAGGCACTCGCCGCGCGGCCGGGAATCGTAAAATCACGCGATCAACTGATCGACGCCGCTTATGGCGACAGCATCTACGTCGATGACCGGACCATTGACAGCCACATCAAACGGGTCCGGAAAAAGTTTCGCGCAACCGACGACACGTTCGACCATATCGAGACGCTGTACGGCATCGGTTACCGTTACAAGGCGAGCTGAGCCATGCTGGACGGCGTCATTCCAGCCGTCAGCGTGCCCGTAACGGTGCCAGCGGTTCCGACCCGGCGGCGATGGCGGCGGCTCGTGTCGCCACTGCTGCGCCGGATTTTATTGGTCAACGCGCTACCACTGGCGCTGCTGGTCGCGGCATTGCTGTACTTGGACCAGTACCAGGGTGGCCTGCTGGAGGCGGAAGTGCAGGCCCTGCGGGAGCAGGCGCGCATCTATGCTGGTGCACTCGGCGAAAGCGCGGTGCGCGCGAAGGACCCGGACAATCCGATGCTGGCGCCCGACCTGGCGCGCCCGCTGCTGCGCCGGCTGACGGACCCAACACCCAATGCGCAGGCACGGTTGTATGCCCCTGACGGGCAGTTGGTTGCCGATAGCCGGGTGCGGGAGGGGGCAAGCGGGACGGTTACGACCGCGCCGCTGCCACCGGCTGCCAACCGCGGCCGGTTTCTAGGCACGGTGGGATCGGTCTATGATCAGCTACTTTCCGTGCTACCCCATGCCGGTCGTGGACCGTTAGTCGAGCGCAGCGCCGACGCCGCCGACGCCGACTGGCAGCCGGACGTGAAGGAGGAGCTGCGGCGAACCAGCAGCAACGCCGGGCGTGAGATGCTGCCCTACATCCGCCGCACCCAAGACGATCGTCTGCTGGTGACCGTGGCCGAGCCCGTTGTACGTAACCGGCAGACGGTTGGCATCATACTGCTAACGCGGGAGGCACGGGAGGTTGATGACAGCCTGTGGACCGTGCGCGTCAGCATTTTGGGCCTATTCGGCCTGGCATTGCTGCTGACGATTGCGCTGTCCTGGTACCTATCGTTGACGATCGCCCGCCCGATCCTGCGCCTGGCCGGTGCCGCACACCAGATGCGGGAGGGTCTGGGACGGGCCGGTACCGTGCCACTGTCGTTGCTACGCCGGACGGACGAAGTTGGTGAGCTGGCCCACGCGCTGGCCGAAAGCGCCGGGGCGTTATGGGCCAGGATGGACGCGACAGAACGGTTCGCGGCCGACGTCGCGCATGAGATAAAGAACCCCCTGAGCAGCATTCGTAGTGCCGTCGAAACCCTGCGACGCGTTGATGACCCGCGGCAGCAGCAACGGTTGATGGCGATCATTGGTGAGGATGTCGGGCGGCTCGATCGCCTGATCAGCGATATTAGTGACGCAAGCCGGGTGGATGCAGAGCTGTCCCGGACGGCACTAGAGGCGTTGGACGTTTGCGCCATACTCGATGTTCTGGCCGACATCGATGATGCAACCCGGCAGACCGACGACCCGATCCTGGTCGTCGAGCACCCAGGGGAGAGCCTGCTGGTACTCGGTGTCGAAGGCCGACTGGTTCAGGTCTTGCGGAACCTTATTGGAAATGCGCGCAGCTTCTCACCCCCGCTGGGCCGGATCGTGATGTGTGCGCGGGCTACCGGCACAGATATCGAGGTATCGATCGATGATGATGGTCCCGGCATTCCCGCTTCGAAACTCGAAGACGTGTTTGACCGATTTTACTCGGAGCGTCCGGTCGATGAGCAATTCGGCCAGCACTCCGGCCTCGGTCTTTCGATTAGCCGCCAGATCGTCGCCGCACTAAAGGGCCGGATCGTTGCCGAGAACCGGGTCGACGCAACGGGCCGTGTGCTAGGGGCGCGGTTCGTCGTGCAACTACCCCGCGCCTGAGGCCGGGTGGACGCCCCCCTTTCCTTTGGCCGAGTTCCGCGCCACAACCCGCCGACATGCAGATGCACGCAAGCTGCGCCGCCCGTCACGGACTGGGAGTGCTCGTGCTGGGGCCGGCCGGTTCTGGCAAGTCGTCGGTTGTCCTCGCTTTAGTTCGGGCAGGTTTTATGCTGGTGGCGGACGACCAAGTGATTGTAACCGACGGGGTGGCCCGGGGCCCTGCGGCTCTGTCTGGCTTGATTGAGGTCCGGGGCGTGGGGATTGTTCAGCTACCATACCTGCGCGCAGCCCGGATCGTGATCGCCGTGACGATCGGGCGTGCAGAACGGGTGGCCGGGGCGGCCCAACATCCGACGCTCGGCATTCCAATGATCAACGTCGACGTGACAGGCGCGGTAGCCCGTATCGAAGCTTCGTTGCGGTGTCCTGCCATAAGGATCGTATAGTGGGCGGGTCCGAACACCGACGCGCCGTGATTGTGACGGGTCTGTCCGGGGCAGGCAAAGCCTCGATACTCCGGGCACTCGAGGATTTGGGGTATGAGGCTGTGGACAATCCACCTTTGACCCTTTTGTTCGACCTTTTGGTCAGAAGTGAACGCCCCGTCGCTATCGGTCTGGATGCACGCAGCCGAGGTTACGACGCAGCGATGCTGCTAAACACAATCGACCGGGCAGCCACCGAGACCCACAGCCGGCCCGACCTGGTGTATGCCTTTGCCGATGAGACCGTTTTGTTACGTCGCTACACGGAGACGCGGCGACGCCATCCGCTGGCACCACAGGGCCGGATCGTGGACGGGATCGCTGCCGAGGCCGCTTTGACCGCGCCGGTGCGGGAGGCCGCAACACTGGTGATCGACACGTCCGACCTGCCACTGGTGGAGCTTCGCCGCCTCGTTGAACGGCGCTATGCAGACACAGCGGACGGACCTATCCATAGTCTGACAGTGTCCCTGATTTCGTTCGGATTTCCAGCCGGTTTACCACGGGAGGCCGAGATCGTATTTGACGTTCGGTTTCTGAAGAACCCGCACTACGTGCCAACTCTGCGAGAGAAGACTGGCCTTGATCCCGACGTGGCCTCCTACATTGAGTCAGATAAGGATTTTCCGACCTTCTACGAGCAGGTCATATCGATGTTAAGGTTCTTGCTGCCGCGCTACACGCGGGAGGGTAAACGGTACCTCACGATTGCGGTGGGCTGCACTGGCGGACAACATCGATCGGTGCGGATCGTTGATCTGCTGGCTCGTGACCTGATGTTTTCTGCCACAGACGGTGCCTTCTCCATCCTCGTGCATCATCGTGAGTTACTGCGCAAAGGCCTCGTTGGGCCAGGACCAACCCTATGATCGGTATTGTTATCGTAAGCCATGGCAGGCTTGCAGCAGAGTTACAGGCGGCAATGGAGCACGTTGTGGGGGTGCAGCAACAGGTCGCGACCGTTTGCATAGGCAGTGATGACAATATCGAAGCCCGCCGAGCGGAAATCGCGGAAAAGATGGCTGCTGTTAATACCGGTGCCGGTGTGATCGTGCTGACAGACATGTTCGGTGGCACGCCAAGTAATCTTGCAGTATCGCAATTGGGAGGCGCTAGCTCTGAACTTATCTCCGGTGTTAACTTGCCAATGCTCGTTAAGCTGGCAAAGGTCCGAACCGATCGCGGCTTAACAGACTGCGTTGTTTGCGCGCAACAGGCCGGCCGAAAATATATTGCGGCAGCGTCAGATATTATGCCGCGGTGCAAGGCGTGAACCAGTGACTGGAACCTTAGCGGCAGAGGCACTGGTTCAAATTGTGAACCGTCGGGGGCTGCACGCCCGTGCGGCGGCCAAGTTAGTCAACCTCGCTGAAAGCCTGGATGCGGAAATCGTTGTGACTTATGATGACCAATCGGTCTCGGCCCGATCGATTATGGGACTGATGATGCTCGGAGCCGGCTTACATGCAACCGTATCATTGTCAGCCACCGGGCCAAGTGCAGCAGCGGCGATTTCAGCTCTTAGCAGCCTAATAAGCGCTGGCTTCCATGAAACCGACTAGGAATGTTCCCTGTTTCACGTGAAACGGAAGATAGGCTTCGGTGCTACGTCGGTTGCCTGCGGCAGTGGAATGCAGCAATCAACCTCATGTCTGCGAGGGACCTAATTTCCATCTGGCCCCGCCATATCCAGGACGGCCTTGCTCTCGCTTCCCTATATGCCGACCGGCCTGGAACTGCCGCCGATATCGGCTCCGGCGCGGGTATCCCCGGTCTGATAGCCGCAATCGCTTCGGATCGACCAGTAACGCTGGTAGAATCTGACCGACGCAAGGCTGCGTTCCTAACCGAGGCTGCACGGGTCACCCAGGCGCCGGTAACAGTCTTGGCTACCCGCGCCGAAGACTGCGGCCTGACATCCCAGGCCGTCATCTCCGCCCGGGCACTAGCCCCGTTGACCAGGCTGCTTGCCGTTTGCCAGCCTATGCTCGGCCAAGCCGGCCACGCACTGTTGTTTAAAGGCCAAGATGCTGATCTTGAGATCGAGGAGGCCGAGCATGCCTTCCGCTTCGATATCGTGCGCCATTTGATCGGAACATCGTTGATACTTGAAATCTCAAACTTAACGAGCCGGCCGTGAAACCACGTATTATTGCAATCGCAAATCAAAAGGGTGGTGTCGGCAAAACCACAACCGCAATAAACTTGGCGACTGCGCTCGCCGCTGTCGGTGAACCGGTCTTGCTTGTCGACCTTGATCCGCAAGGTAATGCATCGACGGGTTTAGGCTTTGACACCGCGCGTCGTCGGGATGGAACATATGCCGTGCTTACGCGGGGGCGGCCGCTTCTCGAAACCGCCATGCCGACGCTAATTCCCGGCCTTCAGATTATTACGGCGGACCTAGAACTTGCCGCGGCAGAGATTGAACTTGCGTCACACACTGAGCGGGAATTTAGGCTACATAAGGCGCTTGACGCCATGGATAGCCAGGCAGGCTTCATTCTTATCGACTGTCCCCCCAGCATGGGACTGCTAACACTCAATGCTCTTGTTGCCGCAGATGCCATTCTAATCCCTCTCCAATGCGAGTTCTTTGCGTTGGAAGGGATCAGCGCGCTGGTTGGATCGATCGAGCGTACGAGGCAAAACCTCAATCCCAGACTGACAATCCAAGGCATCGTTCTCACAATGTTTGATCGCCGGAACAATCTGTCCGAACAAGTCGCCATGGACGTCCGTTCCTATTTCGGTGCCAAGGTTTACGACACGGCCATACCGCGTAATGTCCGAGTGTCAGAGGCCCCTAGTTTTGGGAAGCCAGTCCTGCTTTATGATTTTAAATCTCCCGGAGCCCAGGCCTACGTTCGTCTTGCCGCCGAGTTCCTCGCGCGCGAGCGGGCCTGCCCATGACCCAGCCCCCACAACGGTTGGGCCGCGGTCTTGCAACGCTGTTCAATGACGATCGCGGGACAGCTAGCCTCGCCAGTCAGCAGCCGGTTACGTCCATCGTGCCAGGACCGTTTCAGCCACGGACGGACATCAGCGCAGCATCCCTCGCTGAATTAACAGTCTCAATCCGGGCGCAAGGCGTGCTGCAGCCGATCCTCGTCAGACCGCATCCAGACCAGGAGAATCACTACCAGATCATTGCCGGCGAGCGTCGTTGGCGGGCGGCGCAGGCGGCTGGGCTCCATACGATTCCGGTGCACATTCGGCCACTAACCGATCGGGATGCGGTTGCGGCAGCCCTGGTTGAGAACCTTCAGCGCCACGATCTTGACCCGATCGAGGAGGCAGATGGCTACCAGCGTCTCATTCAGGAATTCAAATTATCGCACGATGATCTTGGTCAGATGATCGGCAAGTCACGCAGCCATATCGCCAACACGCTCCGGCTGCTTCAGCTTCCGACGGCGGTTCGCAACCATGTCAAACATGGTGATCTGACCGCCGGGCATGCGCGCGCGCTTTTGGGTCATGACCTTCCGGAAGAGGTGGCCAAAACCGTCATCAGCCAAGGACTGAACGTCCGCCAGACTGAGGCGCTAGCACGTCGGCCGACGCCGGTGACGGGAGAAGCCGACAGCGACAGTGATCAGCTAGAGCAAACTCTGACCTCACACCTCGGTTTACGCGTTCGTGTAAAACGACAGGGGGACCGGGGAACCGTTCAGCTCAGCTTCAACTCTCTGGATCAGCTCGACGGGATTGTGCGTCTGCTGCAGTCCTAGCAGGCCTGATCACCGCCGATTACGGGCGCCGAGCTGAGTGACGCGAAGAACAAGGCGTCTGATCAGCAAAATGTCCCGTGCGCCCGATTGTTTGCACGCGAGTTCCGCGGCGACCGCGGCGGCTAACGCCCCATCAATGTCCGAGCGCCGCCATACTGCGGCTGCGGCAGTTAGTGCTGCAACGCGGTTGAACATCACTGGCGGACGCATGGCCCGCACCGCGGTGCCAGGACTATCGCCAGCTGCCACGGCCATGACGACGCTCTGCAATCTGGTCAAGTGGCCCAGAAGGATTCGGCAGATCGCCACCGCCGCGGCCCCCGATTCAAGCGCAGTCTCCAACGCACGGTCGGCAGCATCCAAATCTCCGGCAGTTGCCGCAAATAATGCGTCGTCTAGCGACGCCCCAGCTTGGTCGCCCACGGCTGCCAAAATATCCGCAGCCTCCACCGAATTGCCAGCGCCTGCGAATACGGCAAGTTTTTCAGCCTCGCCACGTAAGGTTGTCGTATCCGGCCCCGCCCGCGACACAAACAACGCTATAGCCTCATCGCTGATCCGGACGCCCCGCTCCTGAAATAAGTGGCGCGCGGTCGCGTATAACTCAGCGCCCTGGGCGGGGTAGCACGCGATTACGGCCATATCTGGTGACTCCTCGGTTACTGCCCGAAGCTTCGACCGTTTCGATAACGCTTCGCTCTCCAGCACGATGAGCGAATCGCCGGGCAGGGCCATGGCCCGTAGCAATGCCGGCGCGATACTCTCGGCCACATCACGAACCCGGACGACCCGGCGTCCCCCCGTCATGGACAGTGCCGCAGCTTCCTCGGCTAGGCGTGGATGGTTGTCCTTAAACAGCCACGCCACGCGAAAGGGGTCATCGCTGGCGCCAATGATCGATGCCGTGACCTGATCTGCCCGCGCGCGAACCAATGCCTCATCGTCACCATGAAACAGCACCCCACGGACCTGTAATGGACGGCTTAGAAACGCGGCGACGGACCGTGCCTCAACCCGCACGGGCCAACCTCACGACGGGGCACGCTGAAAGTGCGCCGCAATTTGCAAGATAATCTGATCAGCCAACGCCCCGACTAATCGACGCTGAACGACGTCGTTTTCCAGTTCGGCCGCGAAAAACTGTTGGTTCAGTATGTTGAAACCATCAAGCAGCCGCGCCGAACCCTGGGCCACAACCGGGCGGGCCGGCGTCAGGGCTCGCAGAACCCACGTCGCAGTCGCGTCAACCCGAATGCGCGACGTGGAGTTGTCACGCTGAATGACTATGCCCTCTGACGCGAACCGCACGGCTGCACTCAATTCGTACTTCCGAACGAGCACGTTCCCGTCACCGTCCAGCCGGGCCTGTAGCGCCTGCCGCATCAACTGCCCGGTCCGCTCTGGCATCACGGGTACGTAGATTTGCGAGAGGATTTCAGAAAACGGCTGGTCTCCGGCCGGGCGAGGCCCATAGACTGGGCGAAATCCGCAGCCACTCAGCCCGAGCATTCCCAACCAGACTGCCCGGCGGCAAATACGGCTCACGGTCCAGCCAGAACAAGGTTTACGATCCGGCCCGGGACATAGATCGTCTTGACGATCCGCCGTCCCTCGATCAGCCGGGCAATGCTTGGATCTGCGCAGGCTGCCGAGATCGCTGCGCCCTCCTCCGTGCCCACGGGCAAGTCCACCGTCGCGCGCAGCTTGCCCATGACCTGAATAGCCAGTGTCATTGTCTTGGCCTGGACAAGTAGGGGATCGGCCTCTGGCCAGGCCCAATCGCAGGCTAACGCCGCTCCCGGCACCGACAGCATGGCGCGAATTTCCTCGGCCAGATGCGGCGTCAATGGTGCAATCAGCCGTAATAGGGCCAGTACCCCCTCTTGCCGCGCCCATAATAATGGGAGCGTTGCTGCATCCGGGTCACGTTCGGCATCCAACAGGGCGGATACGAGCTCGTGCAGCCGCGCAACCGCGACGTTCATCGCAAAACTGTCCAGCGCCTCGGTCACTGCATGGATTATGCGATGGGTCGCCGTACGCAGCCGAATCGACGCATCGGAACCGGATGTACCGGTGGGGGCCGGGGCATCGCCGCCCACCCAGCGGGTTTGCCCGACCGCGTGGGCGACGCGAAATGCACGGCCGATAAAGCGGAACGCGCCAGCCACTCCCGCCTCCGTCCACTCGATATCCCGTTCGGGCGGATTGTCCGACAGGACAAACCAGCGCGCGGTATCGGCCCCGAAGCGGCGAATAATCTCCGCCGGGTCGACGGTGTTGCGCTTGTTCTTGGACATCTTCTCGCCCCGGCCAACCACCACCGGATTTCCTGTCGCACGTTCGATGACCGAGCCATCCGCGGCAAGGCTCACCTGGTCCGGATATAGCCACCCTCCATCGGCAGCCCGGTAGCTTTCATGGGTGACCATGCCCTGGGTGAACAACCCGGCAAACGGTTCCTCAATCGGTAGGCGGCCCGTGCTGGCCAGCGCCCGGGTGAAGAACCGCGAGTACAGCAGATGCAAAATCGCGTGCTCTACCCCGCCCACATATTGATCGACTGGCAGCCAGTGCGCCGCCGCCGCCGCCGCGATCGGTTCGGCGGCGCCCGGGCTACAGAACCGCGCAAAGTACCAGGAGCTGTCTACAAACGTGTCGCACGTGTCGGTTTCCCGCGTCGCCGGCGCGCCGCAGGTGGGGCAGGGCACGTGCTTCCACGTCGGATGGTAGTCTAGCGGGTTGCCGGGCTGATCGAATGTCACGTCCGCCGGCAGGACGATCGGTAGTGAGTCGAACGGCGCAGGTACGGGACCACAGGTGGCGCAATGGATGATCGGGATCGGGCAGCCCCAATACCGTTGCCGGCTGATCCCCCAATCGCGCAAACGCCAGTTCACAACACCCTGCCCGGCGCCCAGCTCCTCCAGTCGCGCGACAGCCGCACGCGCCGCGGCCTGCGTGTCCAGCCCATCCAAAAAGTCGGAGTTCACGACCACGCCCGGCCCGTCATAGGCCGTGTCCCCGGCCAGTTCCGGTGTTGGATCTGTGCCGGCTGGCACAACAACACGCGGCACAGGCAGACCATACTTCCGTGCAAAATCCAAATCCCGCTGATCGCCGCAGGGGCAGCCGAAAATCGCGCCCGTGCCATATTCCATGAGGACAAAGTTCGCGATCCACACGGGGTAGCGCGCCCCAGGACGGAATGGATGGCCGACCAATAGGCCAGTGTCGAACCCTTCCTTAGTACCGGTTTCGATCGCCACCTCACTCGTGCCCCGGCTGCGGCACAGGGCCACAAAGGAAGCGGCGGCAGGGTTTGATGCCGCGACGAGGGTGGCTAACGGATGTTCCGGCGCGATGGCCACAAAAGACATGCCGAGCAGCGTATCAGGGCGGGTGGTAAACACCTCGATTTCACTCAGTTCGCCCTGTGGCTTATCCAGGGGAAAGCGGACCCTGGCGCCCTCGCTCCGCCCCATCCAGCGGGACTGCATCGCCCGCACGTGCTCCGGCCACCGGGTCAGACTATCGAGTGCGCCCAGCAGTTCCGGCGCAAACCGGGTAATGCGCATGAACCATTGGGACAGCTTACGCTTTTCAACGGTCGCACCCGATCGCCAGCCCCGCCCGTCGATAACCTGCTCGTTCGCCAGGACCGTCCCGTCCACCGGGTCCCAATTAACCCAGCTTTCCTTACGCTCCAAAAACCCGGCCGCCAGCAGCTCCAGCAATAGCCGCTGTTGCTGGCCGTAATAGGCCGGGTCGGACGTCGCGAACTCCCGCGTCCAATCGAGGGATACGCCGAGCCGCTGTAGCTCCGCCCGCATGGCGTCGATGTTGGAACGGGTCCATTCGGCTGGTGCGATTTGGCGTTCCCGGGCCGCGTTTTCCGCCGGCAGGCCGAACGCATCCCACCCCATCGGGTGCAGGACCGAGTAGCCGCGGGCCCGTTTGTACCGGGCTACAACGTCGCCCAGGGTGTAGTTACGGACATGGCCCATGTGGAACTTTCCACTCGGGTAGGGAAACATCTCCAGCACGTAGTACTTGGGCTTGCCGTCGGTGGGCATATCGGCCACCTCGAACGATCGGGCGTCCGCCCATGCCCGCTGCCACCGGGGCTCGGCCTTGGCGAAATCGTACACCGCCGGTTCGCTCACCGGACCGCTCTCTCGCATAGCGACGTACTTACGATCCGGTAGCCTGCGACCGCAGCTCACGCGCGCGGGCCAGCACCTTGTTCTCGATCTCACTGGCGGTGGATGGCGCGACCGGTGCATCGACCCACTGGCCGCCCTGCGCCAACTGGCGAAATATGGAAACCTTGACCCCGTCGGCCCGCAACTGCCGGCCTAGGATGTAGGCTGTTGCCTTGAACCGCTCACCACCAGCGGCTGGCGGCTGGTACCAGTCGGTGATGATGGTGCCGCCGAACGGATCGGCATTAGCCAGCGGCATGAACGCCAGCGTATCAAGGGCCGCCCGCCACAAATAGGCGTTCACCCCGAGTGCGCCCCCGCCCGCATCGGCCGCCGGCGTACCACCTTTGCCCACGCCAATTGCCAAACCCTGCTCGCCAAATAGCTTGCCACGCTGGGCACCCTTGGTGCGGTAGTCCAGGTACTCGTCATCCTGTACCGCACGGGTGTTTGCCCCACTGCACGCGGTCACCGCTAGGGCAGCCATCAAGGTCAGAACGGGAAGATTGCGAACTCGGACGATGCGAAACATGGGGAACCTATCTACTGCGCAAGCACATGCATCCCATAGCGTGATTACACCGCAAGCGCCAAGGGCAACACGGGACCAGGTCCTCCAAAAACAAAAGGGGCAGCAGGTTTCCCTGCCGCCCCAATCGCTATGAAGCCTAATTGTCGTGAAGTAAGCCGATTACCAGGCGAAGCCCGTACCGACCGCGAACACCTGCGCGCTAACCTTGTTATTGCTAGCGTTGTTGGATGCGCCCGTGATGAAGTTGAAGCCGTTCTGCTTCCGCTCCTCGTAGACATACGAGGCAAACAACGATACGCCTGGTGCCAACGAGTAGGTCGCACCCGCAGCGATACCCGTCTCAACACGCTGTCCGCCCGTTACACCACCGAGTGCCAACGGCACGCCGGTACCACTCCTGTTGGTTGCGGTTGCCTGGTCACCCTGCGACTGCGAGCGTAGATAGTGCGCGCCCATCACAACCGGGCCGATCGTGTAGCTGGCACCGACGATCAGCGCATTGCTGTTCGGCTGACCCTTGGCAATCAAACCGCCGTAACCGCCGCCGCCCGGAACGTTGTACCGACCGAGCATGTAGTTACCACCGACCGTGAGACCAGCGAACGTTACTGCGACGCCGAAGTCACCCAAGCTTAGGTCTTCGTTCTTCACGCGTTGCGGGTTCGCCGCAGCACCCGGCACGCCGCTATCCAGCACGCGACCCGAGCCGGTGTACTGCGCCGTTGCTGCCAGGCCGAGTGGACCAAACGTGCCACGGTAGCGCACCAGTGCCTCGTAGGTGTTCTTACGGCGACCAATGTCTGACGTGCTCGTGCTGCTTAGATTGTCGCAGCCCGGGGTCGCGACGGAGTTTGGCGAACTGCTGAACTGACCGGCACTCGGCGTCGGGCCACAACCGGCCGCGTTCGCCTCGCCGCCGTTTGCCGTCGTCGGCTCCCACGAAACACCGAAGTCTACACCGAAGAACTGTGGCGACAGATAAACGATCTTGGTCGTGCTGTAGACGTTACCGACGCTTGCAAACGGGTAATTTATCTGCAAGTTGCCCGGCAGAAACATGCCAGGAATGTCGCCGTTCAGGCCACCGGCGTCAAAGTTCTCAAAGGTACCGGTCAGATAAAGCGAACCGGGGTTGTCGGTCGAACCAACGCGGACCGTACCGAACTTGTCAGTTCCGATGTAGCCCCACTGGCGACGGAAATACAGTGCGTCACGCGTACGGTTCTGGCCCGTAACCGAGCCCGCAAAGCCACCACCGGCACCGTAGTTGTTGTCCGCGCGGATTTCGAGGGAGGCACCGTATTTCAGGCCGTTCGTCGCGACGCCATCAAATCCCGGGTACAGCCGGGCGTAGTCGGATACACCGTAACCGGACAGCTTGTTCGTGCCCTGGTTCGACGTTGTCTGGTTAATAATCCCTGGTACGGCAGTGCCGCCCGGCCCGGTCGTCGCCGCAGTTACGCCACCCGTGGCGGCCTGCGCGAAGTTGCTGGTCCGTGCAGCACCCTGCGAGAACGCACCGGCGTAGAAACGGAAGCGGCCATTCAGGCGGACGGTCACGGAACCCGGGGTCGGGAAAGACTGGCCGGACAGCTCATCGCCCGGTAGTGAAGCAGCGGTCTGGGCATTGGCGACATTGGCCAACCCCATCGACGCGCCTAGCACGGCCACGCTGGCCAGCAGGAGCTTACGCATAAAACTTCTCCTCAAAACACCGGACAGGTCCCGGCGGACGTTTGGGCCCCGATCCAACCCGCGCAGTAGCTAATGCACACGCCGTCTCAGTCAGACCTGAAAGAACTATTGCCGCGGCGCGACGGCATTCGCAACCATCCCGCACCCTCAAGCATGGCAATCGTGAAACACTGTTGCAGCCGGGCCACAATCAGCCAACCCGCCGATCGCGCCAAAGCCCGCGCAACTGGGTGGTAGCGCCCGGACAGTCGCAGCTGACACGCCCCCCAACGCTCCCAGGCGATCAGTGTGCCCAAGCCCCATCCGCAGCCACCGCAGCCGGCCCAGCGGGGTCTGTCCTGGATGAGACTGCGTTCGAAATAGCGGCGACAGGAAAATCACCCGGGCACCCAAGCTGCATGCCCGCAACACCTGCAACCGGGAATGGGCGGAGCTGGTTACCAACCCCGCCATCTGCCGTGCATCAGGCCGGCGGCCGCCGCGCACATGCAGGCCCGCGCCCGCGATAACCGGAGGCGTCATGACCATCCGATGCCCACCCGCCCGGCAGGCCGCCAGCACCGCGCGCGCCAGAAGCGGCCGGCCCGGCACACCATCATGACGGAACACAACGCCACACCCCCGCGGTAACCCACGGACCGCACCCACCGGGTCCGGGGTTCGGTTTGCATCGGTGAACAGCCACACCACCGGAAACCCCGGCCGACGCCGCGACTTGACCGCACCCACCCAGGAAACGAGCCTAGCATCCATGGAAAGCCCGCTCCTCGATCGCTATCGTGCCCTGCAAACACGCATCGCCGCCGCCGCAACCCGCGCCGGCCGCCCGGTACCCGCGCTCATCGCCGTCAGCAAAACTTACCCGGCCGAGGACGTACAGGCTTTGTTAGCCGCCGGGCACACCGATTTTGGTGAGAACCGGGTGCAGGAAGCAACCGCCAAGTTCGCACCGCTGCGGCCCAGTCATCCCACATTACGTCTTCATTTGATCGGCGCATTACAAACGAACAAGGCCCGCGACGCCGTACGCCTGGCCGATGTGATCGAAGTGCTGGACCGTCCCCGTCTGTTGAGTGCCCTGGCCCAGGCCCAAGAGACCGAAGGCCGGCGCCCTGACTACCTGATCCAGGTAAATGTCGGCGATGAGCCGCAAAAGGCAGGGGTGTCCACGGCGGACGCCAGCGCCTTTATCGACCTGTGCCAGGCCCGGCTTGGCACCGCAATTACCGGTCTGATGTGCATCCCGCCCGCCGATGCCGAGCCCGGCGCCCACTTTGCCTGGCTGGCCAAAATCGCCGCCCGCCACGGTCTATCCGTGCTATCGATGGGCATGTCCGCGGATTTCGAAACGGCAATTGCGCATGGTGCGACACACATCCGTGTCGGATCCGCCCTGTTTGGTGCCCGGCCGCCACTGGCACCGGCATAGCGACGCTTGCATGCAAACCAACTCCGCCCGTATGCGCTTCAGCTACGAACGACGGATAAGTGACACGATGGCCTGCCTTAAATTAGCTGGGAAGCATCGGCCGGCCGCGTCGCCGCGGGGTGCCCGATGAGCGGACAGGTCAGCCTAGCCCCGATCGGGGCGGCGGCGGTGCCACGCCCGCTGCGTGCCGCCGCAGTCCTCGGCGTGCTGGGCATCGTCTACGGCGATATCGGCACCAGCCCCCTTTACGCCTTGAAATCGAGTCTGACGCACTTCACCGCCGGCGGCACCACGCCGGTCGAGCCGATGGAGATCCTCGGGATTCTGTCGTTGATCTTCTGGTCACTCGTTCTCATCGTCACCGTGAAATATGTTTTGCTGGTCATGCGCGCCGATAACCATGGGGAGGGCGGGATACTGGCGCTGATGGCGCTGGCGCAACGTGGCACCAGTAACCCCAGGCTGCGAAGCGCCCTCGGCCTGGTCGGTGTGGGTGGCGCATGCCTGTTTTTCGGCGACGGCGTCATCACCCCAGCCATCTCCGTCTTATCGGCGGTCGAGGGGTTGGAGGTTGTGTCGCCATCGTTCAAGTCGTTCGTGCTGCCGATCAGCCTGGTCATCATCGTAGCCCTGTTTGCCGTGCAGGTGCGGGGCACAGGTAGTATTGGCCGGTTGTTCGGGCCCATCATGGCCGTATGGTTCGTCGTCCTGGCCGTCATGGGCCTATTGCAAATCGCCGAACACCCGCAGGTCTTGCTTGCGCTATCGCCCCATTACGGCGTGGTGCTCTGCGCCAAACACGGCTGGCTCGCCTTCGTCGCCCTGGGATCGGTCGTTCTGGCTGTCACGGGGGCGGAGGCCCTGTATGCCGACATGGGCCATTTCGGCGCCCGGCCTATTCGCTTCGCCTGGATACTGTTGGTGCTCCCGTGCCTAGTGATCAACTATTTCGGTCAGGGTGCCCTCGTCATTGCCGACCCGGCTGCGCTTGAAAATCCGTTCTACCTGATGGCGCCCAGCTCGCTACGCTTACCGCTCGTGGGCCTGGCGGCAGCGGCCACGGTCATCGCCAGCCAGGCACTGATCTCCGGCGCGTTCTCGATCGCGCGCCAGTGTATGCAGATGGCGTTCCTACCCCGCATGTCCGTCCTGCACACCAGCACGACGGAGGAGGGGCAGATCTATGTGCCGCAAATCAATATGGCATTGATGATCGGCGTTCTGGTCCTAGTCTTAGCCTTCCGCACCAGCGACAACCTGGCAGCGGCGTACGGCATTGCAGTCACAGGCACATTCTTATGCACGTGCGTTCTAGCGGCGGTCGTGTTCCGGCGGCAGTTCGGCTGGCCCCGCTGGGCCGCGATGGGCGTGTTCGGCGCATTTTTTATCATCGACGGCGTATTCTTCGCAGCCAATGCTTTGAAAATACCCGAGGGTGGATGGGTACCCCTGTTGCTTGGTGCCGGGCTGATGGCGACGATGACCTCCTGGAACCAGGGTCGAGAACTGATGCTGGCGCGCTGGAAGCAGGATAGCCTTCCGCTGCGGTCGTTCCTGGCCCGCCTGCCGCAATCGCGTACCGTGCGCGTGCCGGGCATGGCGGTGTTCTTGACCGGCAACCCCGACTACGTTCCGGCTGCACTGCTGCACAATCTGAAGCACAACAAAGTCCTGCACGACCGGGTCCTGTTCGTGACCGTACAGAACCTGGAGATCCCGACTGCCAGTGACGCCCAGCGGGTGGCGGTACAGGAACTGGCACCCGGTGTTCACCGGGTCGTGCTGAGCTACGGCTTCATGGAAAGCCCTAACATTCCCCGAAATTTGGAAGAACTACCGGAGCACGGTGTCCCGTATGACGCAATGACGGCCAGCTTTTTCCTCGGACGTGAGGTATTGGTCCGCGCGATGGTGCCCAAGCTGCCGGCGTGGCGGCTATTCCTGTTCCTGGTCATGGCCCGCAATGCCGTGCCCGCCACCGAGTTCTTTCGTATCCCTAGTGACCGGGTGGTCGAACTGGGCGTGCGGGTCGCCATCTGACGTGCCCGAACTTAGCCGCGCGCCAGGCGTTTCGGGAACATGACGCGCATTAGTATGGTTCTCGCCCACGGCCCCGGTCTACCCGACGGTGACCTTACGGACCGGCTTACGCTTATTACTACTCTTACGCCGCAGGGCCAGCTGGACCCGGAGTATGAGACCGGCACGGCGGTGCGGGAACGGCCGGGCCAACCGGACAAGCCTTCCGTCCTGGTCCCGCAGGAGGGTGGATGGGTACTCCAAAGCCTTCAGGGTGATGACGACCCGCTATGGACGATCGACGCGCGCCTTCTCCGCCCCGGGGAACCGGTCGTGCTACGCCGCCCCGATGGCGAGGAGCTGATTTACCGGATCGTGGCGTCCGAGATCGAGTAGGATCCTGGTGGAGCTGAGGGGAATCGAACCCCTGACCTCTTGAATGCCATTCAAGCGCTCTACCAACTGAGCTACAGCCCCCGCTTGCGGAGAGGGGCGGGTATAGACCGGCGCCCACGTGATCGACAAGGGGTCACTACTGAATATGCGCCTCGCTTTTGGCCTGAACCTCCTCCGCCGTGACGCCGGGTGCTAGCGACACGGTCTTGAACCCGGCCTGCGTTACGTCGAACACACCCAGCTCCGTCACGACCCGGCTGACGACATGCTTGCCAGTCAGCGGCAGCGTACATGCGCGCAGCAGCTTCGGCTTGCCCCCGGCCGTATGCTCCATCAGCACCACGACCCGCGGTACGCCAGCCACCAGGTCCATGGCGCCACCCATGCCCTTCACCATTTTGCCGGGGATCATCCAATTCGCCAGGTCGCCATTTTCCGCCACTTGTAGCGCGCCCAGGATGCTGATCGCGATATGCCCGCCGCGCACCATGGCAAAGCTGGCTGCACTATCGAAAAAGCTCGTGCTCGGCAGCTTGGTCACCGTTTGCTTACCGGCATTGATCAGATCCGCATCTTCCTCGCCCTCAAGTGGAAACGCGCCCACGCCCAGCATGCCGTTCTCACTATGCAGCTGCACGTCAATGCCGTGGGGGATGTGGTTTGCCACCAGCGTCGGAATTCCGATGCCGAGGTTCACGTACATGCCGTCTCTCAGCTCCGCAGCAGCCTGCGCCGCCATCTCGTCCCGCGTCCATGCCATGTTGCTACGCTGCCTCCAACTTACGCGTCGTTCGCTGCTCGATCCGCTTTTCCGGATTGGCGACGGCAATCATACGCTGCACGAAAATGCCCGGCGTGATGATCGTATCGGGATCGATCGACCCGGCGGCACCGATTTGCTCAACCTCCGCCACCGTCACCGCAGCCGCTGTCGCCATCATCGGATTAAAATTCCGGGCCGTCATGCGGTACGTAAGGTTACCCTCCGGATCGGCACGGTAGGCGTGAATGACGGCCAGGTCGGCGCGTAGTCCGCGCTCCATCACATATTGCACGCCATCGAACGTTTCGATCTGCTTACCTTCGGCGATCTGAGTGCCCACGCCGGTTCGGGTGAAAAAAGCGGGGATGCCAGCGCCCCCGGCCCGGATCCGCTCTGCCAGCGTGCCTTGCGGGTTGAATTCGATTTCTAGCTCGCCAGCCAAATACTGCTTGGCGAAGGTCGCGTTCTCGCCAACGTAGGAGGCGATCATTTTCCGGATTTGCCGGGTCTGCAACAGCACACCGAGGCCCACATCGTCGATACCGGCATTATTGCTGATGCAGGTCAGGTCTTTCACGCCGGACTGCTTGATCGCGTCGATTAGCACGGACGGAATGCCGCATAGGCCAAATCCACCCGACATGATCGTCATGCCGTCGTGCAGCACGCCCGCCAACGCAGCCGTCGCGTCCGTATATACTTTGTTCACCGCCATCGCCGTTTCCGCCCCTGATTTTCACGCACCATGGCACGGGGTGGAGGCTGGCTCAAATGCGTCCTGCTACGTTGAAGACGGTAATAGGACGTCCACACCCAGGTCACAGAACGCTGCCAACAATGGTAATAGCGGTAATCCCAGCACCGCTGCCCACTCACCCGTAATCGCGCTGAACAACTGTATGCCCGGTCCCTCGACCCGGTAGGCGCCTACGGTATGAAGACACCCCCCACCGTCCAACGTTAGTATTGCATGGATGGCGGCGTCCGAAACATCCCGCATCGTGAGCTTTGGCGTGACCACATGCTCCCATACCGGCACACCGCCCCGGTGCAGAACGGCAGCTGTCACCAGATCATGCGTGCAGCCCCGCAGCATCTGCAGATGCCGGAATGCGCCAGCCAAGCCATCTGGCTTATCGAACCATGTGCCGTCACAGACCAGGATCTGGTCCGCGCCGATTACTAGTGTTCCGTCCTTCGGATCGACGGCGGAGGCCTTGGCATGCGCTAAGTGAAGCGCCACTGCCGCTGGCCCAGCGCCGCGCATCGTTCGCTTCGGACCATCCTCATCCACATTCGCCGCCACCTGCCGAAACACGACGCCGGCATTGCGCAACACGGCCACCCGTGCCGATGACTGGCTAGCGAGGATTATCAAATCGCGGCACGGCCCTTCCGCGCATGCCAGGCATCCATGAGCTGGAGTACCGTGGCTGCTGTCTCTTCGATCGAGCGCCGGGTCACTTCGATTACGGGCCAGCCGCGCCGTGTGCATAACCGTCGCGCCCATAACAGCTCCGCCCGGACCGCATCTTCATCCACATAATCACCAGAATCCTGCCGCACCCGCCCAGTATCGGACCCCGCCGAAATCAGTTTTAGGCGGTGCCGCCGTATTTCAATCAATGCCGACGGCTCGAGTGTCAAACCGATTACTGGGCAAGTCGGCGCCTCCAGACCCGGCGGATCGGGCGTGCCCGGCACGAGCGGCACGTTCGCCGCCTTGATCCCCCGATTGGCGAGATAAAACGATGTTGGCGTTTTGCTACTGCGCGATACGCCAACCAGCACAACGTCAGCTGCGGCGATACCGGCCTGCGCCTGGCCATCATCATGGGCCAGGACATAGTGCATCGCGTCGATACGTCGGAAATAATCCGCGTCCAGCACATATTGCCGGCCGGGCCGGGCCTGCGCTGCCACGCCGATGTGTTCCGAAAGCAGTCCCAACACCGGGTCGAGCACATTTACGACCTGCACACCCAAACGCTGGCAGGTCGTCTCCAGATCATTGCTCAATGCCTTATCGATCACCGTCGACAGGACCGGGCCGGGTTCGGCCTCAATCCCCTCCAGCACACGGTGTAGCTGGAACCGTGTGCGAATAAGGCTCCACCGGTGGTACGTAATACTGACCGCTTCAAACTGCGACACTGTCGCCCGGGCGATGCTGTTCAACGTCTCCCCGGTTGCGTCGCTGACCAGGTGCAAATTGATGCGGTGCGGTTCCATCGAGCAACGATAGCGGATTGTGGGTGCCAGGTCGCCAGGCGTGTCGGCACCGGGAAACGGTTTCAGAGAATTACGGGGATAACCGGCCTACACGACCAAACCCGATCACGGAAGTGCGAGTAACGGGGATAGTTCGGCCGCATACGACAACGCGGAACCACGCTGCCGCCCGGTCAGTCCGATCGGGGATAGACCCAGTTTTCATCGTCCTCGCAACCAGTTGAACGCTCTGGGACTGTGGACAATTTGAGGCGAAGCGGGCAGGTAGCGGGGACTCACGTTATCCACAGTGTTCTCTTGCAACCACTAAAGATTCTTTAAAGATCTTTTCTTCTAAGGCTGGGTAATGACCAAACCGATCCTGCGTGTTCTGAACGGTGAAACCGTGTGGCCGCCCCCCATATGGCTGATGCGTCAGGCTGGGCGCTATTTGCCTGAGTACCGTGAGGTGCGCGCCCACGCCGGCGACTTCATCAGCCTATGCACGGCACCGGCCCTGGCATCGGAGGTTACGTTGCAGCCCATACGGCGCTACGGCTTCGATGCTGCAATCCTATTCAGCGATATCCTCATGCTGCCGTGGGCACTCGGCTGGGGCTTGGCATTCAAGGAAGGTGAGGGTCCCGTTCTACCACGGCTAGCGACAACGGCCGATGTCGCGCGGTTGGACGAAGGCCGGGTTGTAGACGCCGTGGCCCCTATCTTGGAGACGGTGCGCCTGACCCGTGCCGGGCTGCCCGATGCCACCACGCTGATCGGGTTCGCTGGCAGTCCGTTCACCGTTGCCTGCTATATGGTCGAAGGTGGCGGCAGTAAGGAATTCGCCCTCATTCGCAGCATGGCCCATCGTGACCCGGCGCTCTTCGGCGCGCTGATCGACACGCTCGTCCGTTCTACGATCGAGTATTTGTCGGCGCAGATCGTCGCTGGCGCCGAAGTCGTTATGCTATTCGATAGCTGGGCGGGCGTGCTGTCCCCCCGGCTTTTTGCGGATTACGTGATCGCACCGACCAAGATCATCGTTGCCGCCATCAATGCTCGACACCCCGGCGTTCCCGTAATCGGCTTTCCGCGCCTCGCCGGGGTGCAGGTCGGCCAGTATGCCGCGGAAACAGGCGTCAATGCCGTGGCACTCGACACGGGTGCAAAGCTAGACCTGGCGCTGCCGCTGGTCCCGGCCGGCGTCGCGACACAGGGTAATCTTGACCCGCTGTCGTTGGTTGCCGGTGGTGAGGCGCTGCGGGCCGAAACGGCCGGGGTTCTGGCCGCGATCCGGGGGCGTCCGCACATCTTCAACCTCGGCCATGGCATTGTTCCGCAAACGCCCACCGAGCATGTTGGTGCACTGTTGGCGCAGGTTAGGGCGGCTTGACGCTGCGCGGGGACCGGCCAACTTGAAGGGTATGCCGAACCGTAAAATCGCTATTGTGTTGTTCAACCTGGGCGGGCCGGACCAGCCCAGCTCCGTAAGGCCGTTCTTGATCAACCTGTTCAAGGACCCGGCAATCCTGCGCGTCCCGTTTTTTGTGCGGCCCTGGTTGGCCCGGCTGATCGCTACGCTTCGGACCAAGGCAGCGTCTGCCAACTACGCCATCTTGGGTGGCAAATCCCCGCTACTCGAACTTACGATCGAACAGGCGCAGGCGCTACAGGCGGCATTGCCGGATATGAACGTCCGCACCTTCGTCGCCATGCGCTACTGGCATCCGTTCAGTATTGCCACAGCCCGTGAGGTAAAAGCCTACGATCCCGATGAGGTCGTGCTGATCCCGCTTTATCCCCAATACAGCACTACCACGACCGGTAGCAGCCTGACGGCGTGGCGAGAGGCAGCGGCGATGGCCGGGCTCATAAAGCCCACGAC
>JAYVTX010000049.1:0-9593 GCA_043788425.1 Rhodospirillales bacterium | reverse complement strand
GAACTGGAAGCTGGTGGTTTGATAGATCGGGACCGCTACGGCACCGGTGGCCGGGTCGTTGCGCCAGCCGGCGTGGAGGACTTGGGTTTCTGGGTGCATCGGGGTCTCCTATATTCTCCGGTGGAACGGTGGCCTGGATCACGCGAGCGCAAAGGGGTAGTCAGTGAAACACGAAATGCCCTTTGCCACCCCGAAAGTTGTAGTTCTACCTTACAGTGCATTCTCGCAGGTGTGAATGTTAGAAGCCTAATTACTACTATCGTGCATTCTCCCGATTCAGCTTACTTCGTCAGGGGACAATATCCTAAAATGCCTGGGATCTTGCAGGCGAAATGTTCCTCTTTCCTTTTTCAGATCGCCCTCACACAAAACTCGGAAGCGCCCCTCGTGGGCCTTAACCGCCTCGGTGTAGGTGTCCTCGCGGAGTTCCATGTTTACACGGCGTAACTCGCCGTCCACGAGACCTTCGAGGGTGATTGCGCCGCTTTGCTCTCGTGGTCCGCGAACCAACTTGGTCACAAAGCCTTCCAGCTCCGTGTTCTCTGCGAGAACCGTCTCTTTGAACCGTTGTGCCGCCTCTTTGATAAATTGAATGCTGTCGCTTCCGAAAAAAATCCTGGATGGCAACGGTACCGACAAGGGGCGACTGCGTGACCATGTAATGCTGATCTCAACGCCCTCGCCTGGACTGGCTGTTTCCAAGCCCGCCACTGCGTCGCAAAGATTGGCGGAAACGCCCTGAGTTACGACGCTTTCAAAAGCATCCATTCCGCCGGAACTCGCAGCCTGGCGCGCGGCAAACTGCAACGCGATCAGTCCTGATGATAATGTACGGGTCACCAATCGTTCGAACGGCTCTGGCCCGTCCGGGCCAAATGGTAGCTCGTTCACTGGTAGAAGCGCCGGTGCGACCGGCGAAAGGATTGTTAGAACATAGCTGCCCAACTCGGTCTGGCCCATTCGCACACGGCTCAGATACTCTGTCGCCTTGGTGGCCTTTGTCGTCGCATAATACGAGCGTTTCACGACGGCTGCACATGCGGCGGCGAGTATCAGGTCCCGCGCATTTTCGGCGAAAGCGACGGCGGTGGTTAGTCCAAGCGATCCACCAGCGGCGCTACGGGCAGGGGCACGGACGCGAATAAGATCGCTGCCAGTGGTCAACAGGTCTGCCACGACTTCGGACCGGGGACGTGCCTCGACCCGAACCAGCACCTGAACCAGATCGGCCATGCGCAAAGTGTAGTCGGCAAGGTCGCGGCGAAGCGGCAATGTCACATCCGCTTCATCACCGCTTCCGTCCAGCGTGTTTAGCCACAGGCTACCCTTTTCGCCGATCGCCATCTCGAGCCGCCAGCCGTGGGTGCGGAGGTAGGAGGCGACGTCAAGCGGCTGAAGGGCACCAAGCAGTGTCGATGCAGCTTCCGTGTCGTTCACGTGCTTTCCCCCGCGTTCATGGCTGTCATCATTTTTGTAAGAGCCAGAACGTCGAAAACGTTTGCACGCGGCACATGCACAGTTACAGAAGATGTGTTTGGGCTTGGAGGCCGGCCACAAAGCGACAGCCAAAAGGCGCAATGCCTTAAAATCGTTTGTTCGGGTTTCATCGCCACCCACCCTTTATAATCCGCTGGCAAATGTACGAGTACCAAAAAACGCGGAGCGATCAGATCGGTCGGGATCAAGTCTTCATAGTTCTTCGGCTTCAATGGGTAGGGGATGGTTGGACCGGTCCCGGCTCCGGATATCATTCCTTTTACCTGCAAATCGACCTTTGGGCGGCGCGGCGTCAGCCGGCAAGACAAGGTCCAGTCGATGCTGTCGTTATCCGGACGGGGTTCTGCCGCCGAACAGCCAGCAACAGCAGCTACGGCCAGTATAAATGCTTTGGTGAACTGCTCTTTTGCCGCATCGATATCGAGGCCAAGGCCAATCTATCTGCTGATGTCGTCACTCATGACGCGCCCTACCCCCGCCGCAGCAAAAACACCGCCTGCTCGCCAAACAAGTTCGCCAGCCGCGCCGATTTCCGCCATGGCGCGCGGCGGCCGCCATCGTCGACGGCCAGCCATTGTTCGACCACGTAACCCTCGGCCGCACACAGGGCGAAGAAGTCGGCGATTGTGCAGGGGTGGATGTTTGGCGTCTCGTACCAGGCACTATTCCAGGTCGCCGTCATCGGCATCCGGCCAGAAATCAGCATTTGCCAGCGCACCAGCCAGTGGCCGAAATTCGGGAAGCTCACCAGCGCGCGGGTGCCGATCCGCAGCATTTGGCGCAGCACCTCCTGCGGGCGCTCGACAGCTTGCAGCGTGCGCGACAAAACCACGGTGTCGAACAGGCCGTCCGGGTAGTGCGCCAGGTCGGTATCGGCGTCGCCATGCATGACCGGCAGGCCGTGCGCGACGGATCGCGTGACCTCCGCCATGTCGATTTCCAGGCCCCGGGCGTCGCATTGCCGGGTCCGGAACAGGTATTCGATCAGGGCGCCGTCGCCGCTGCCGATGTCCAGCACCCGGCTGCCCGGCGCGATCATGGCACCTAGCATTTCCAGATCACCGCGGACCGGCTTCATGCGCCCGCCTTCATGCGCCCGCCTTCATGCGCCCGACCTCATGTGAGGCCTGCATGTTCGGCCGCGCCGGCGATAAAGCCGCGCAGCGTGCGATGGAAATCCGGCTCGTCGAGCAGAAAGGCATCGTGGCCTTTGTCGGACGCGATTTCGACAAAGCTTACGTTGGCCCCGGCCTGGTTCAGGGCGCGTGCGATGGCGCGGGATTGGGCGGTGGGGAACAGCCAGTCGCTGTCGAAGCTGACGACGCAGAACCGCGTGGCCGACCCGCGGAAGGCGGCGGACAGGGTGCCCGCATGCTCGGATGCCAGGTCGAAATAATCCATGGCGCGTGTGATGGTTAGGTAAGAATTGGCGTCGAAGCGGGTGACGAAGGTGCTGCCCTGGTGGCGCAAGTAGCTTTCAACCTCAAACATCTCGGCGAACGGCCCGGCCGCGCCCTGCACCCGGCGGCCGAATTTCCGCGTGAGGGCCTGTTCGCTAAGGTACGTGATGTGCGCGGCCATACGGGCGACGGCCAGGCCGCGGGCGGGAATGACGCCGGTGCGCCAATAGGCCCCGTTATGCCAGCCGGGGTCGGCAAAGATCGCCTGCCGCCCGACCTCGTGAAACGCAATGTTTTGCGCGGAATGGAAGGAGGCAGACGCGACGGGCACGCAGGCGAAAACAGCGTCCGGGTAGGTGGCCGCCCACTCCAGCGCCTGCATACCACCCATCGACCCGCCGATGACGGCGAATAGCTTTGTGATGCCCAGGTCGCGAACCAGCATCGCCTGCGCCCGCACCATGTCGCGGATAGTTACGGGCGGGAACGCGGTGCCCCAGGGCTCGTTGGTCGCCGGGTTGGTGCTGCGCGGCCCGGTGCTGCCCATGCAACCGCCGAGAACGTTGGCGCAAATCACGAAAAACCGGTCGGTGTCGATCGGGCGGCCGGGTCCGACAACCAGGCCCCACCAGCCGGGTTTGCCGGTCAGCGGATGCGGCTCGGCCACATACTGGTCACCGGTCAGGGCATGGCAGACCAGCACGGCGTTGGTGGCCGTGGCGTTCAGCGTGCCATAGGTGCGGTAGGCGACGGTGATGCCGGGTAGTGTGTCACCGCAGTCGAGCGGGAAGGGGGCCGGGAAGTTCCTACCCCCGTGCGCGTGGTCGTGTGTGGACGGGGCGTCGTGCGTGTCCATGGAGCCGTCTGCATACGTGGGGCGGGGGTAGGGGGCAAGGTTGAGCCATGCGTGCCCGTTGTAAGGCCCGCCCACTTCAGTGCAGAAAGCTTGTCGTCGAAGCCGCACGACAACGGTTTTGCGCGTGGGTCAAACGCCACGCCGCAACCCGATCCTTGCACCCCCGCCCACACCCCCTATTGTTGCTTCCGGCCTAACCCAGGTCCGCCATAGCGAGACCGCGCATGTCCACCGCCCTTCACCAACCGCCAGACCTCACCACCCTGCGCGCCGAGCTCGATCAGCTCGATGACGCTATGCACGCGCTGCTGGTCCGCCGGGCAGAGACCGTGGCAGCCGTCGCTGCGCTGGGCGTGAAGGGTGCCGTACCGCTCCGCCCCGGACGGGAGGCTGCGATCATCCGTCGCCTGTTGGCGCGTAATGCTGGCACGGCGCTGCCCGACCTGGCGATCGTCCGTATTTGGCGGGAACTGCTGGCGTCCATGACCCAACAACAGCGCCGCATGGCGATCACCGTGGCCGATCCCACCGACACGCCCGGCATGACGCATCTGGCGCGGGAGCATTTTGGCGCCGCCACGCCGCTCCGCATCCGGCGTTCTGCCGCACAGGCCGTAAGCGAGGTGAGCGCCGGGCTGGCCGGGGCCGCCGTACTGCCAGTACCGGCAGAGGGCGAGACCGACGCCGCCGCCTGGTGGACCGCGCTGTTGCACCAGGACGATCCGCGCATCCACGTCGTGGCCCGGCTGCCGTTTTGGGCCCCCCGCGCCGAAGGTTTGCCCAATACCCAGGCTTTGGTCGTCTGCGCTGCGGCACCCGATCCGTCCGGCGCCGACCGTAGCCTGCTAGGCCTCGAATTGCCGGCTGAGGTCAGCCGCGCGCGCCTATTCACCTTCATGACCGCCGCCGGGTTCGCGCCGGGTCCGATGATCCTGCGCCGCCGCGACTCGGTCATGCACGCGCTGGTCGACGTCGATGGTTTTGTCTACGACCAAGATCTCCGGCTGCGTGACCTGCCGACCCTACGCCCGCCTGTCGTGGTGGGTGCCTACGCCATCCCGATCGGAGTGCCCTGATGCTGCAGCCCCGCCCCGAAATCCTCGCGATCGCCCCCTATGTTGGCGGCGAAAGCAAGGCAGCCGGCCATAACCGGGTGGTAAAGCTATCGTCGAACGAGGGGGCTTTTGGTGTGCCGCCCGCCGCCCAGGCCGCGTACGCCGCCGCGGGTGGTGCGCTGCACCGCTATCCCGATGGCGGGTCCGGCCAGTTGCGCGACGCGATCGGCCGGGCCTTCAGCCTCGACCCGGCGCAAATCGTGTGCGGTGCCGGGTCGGACGAAATCATCGCCATGCTGTGCTCCGCCTATTCCGGTCGCGGCACCGAAATCATCATGAGCCAGTACGGCTTTTCCATGTACGACATCTATGGCCAGGCGACGGGCGCCCGGGTGGTCAAGGTGTCGGAGCGTGCGATGACCGCCGATGTGGACGGCATGCTGGCCGCTGTCACGCCGCAAACCCGCATCGTGTTCCTGGCCAACCCCAACAACCCGACCGGCACGCTATTGGTGCAGACGGAGGTCGAGCGGTTGCGCGCCGGCCTGCCGCCCGACGTGCTGCTGGTGCTGGACGCCGCCTATGCCGAATATGTGGATCGGCCCGATTACGATCCCGGCACCCGGCTGGTGGATGCGGGCG
Organism: Rhodospirillales bacterium; assembly: GCA_043788425.1. Taxonomy (GTDB): domain Bacteria; phylum Pseudomonadota; class Alphaproteobacteria; order Acetobacterales; family Acetobacteraceae; genus JANPPS01. The sequence continues at coordinate 4,143 of JAYVTX010000049.1, read as the reverse complement.
ACAACACGGTCATGACCCGCACGTTCAGCAAGATTTTCGGTCTCGGCGGCCTGCGGCTGGGCTGGTGTTACGCGCCGCCGGCCGTGACCGACGTGCTGAACCGGGTGCGCGGGCCGTTCAACGTCAGCCTGGCCGCGCAGGCCGCCGGCGTCGCCGCTTTGTCCGATCCGGCGTGGATTATCGACGGCCGCCGCCACAACACAACCCAACGCGCCTGGCTGACGGCCGCGCTGGAGCGGATGGGCCTGCATGTCTGGCCGAGTGAGGGTAATTTTGTGCTTACCCAATTCGCCAGCGCCGACGCCGCATCGGCCGCGGACCAGGCGTTCCGCGCGCGGGGCGTGATCATCCGCGCCATGGCCGGGTATGGCCTGCCGGACTGCCTGCGCATCACGATCGGCACCACCGAAGAATGCGCTCTGGTCGTGGAAATTCTGGAGCAACACCTGCGTGCCTGAGTTTGAGCGGCTGGCGATTATCGGGGCCGGATTGCAGGGCGGGTCTGTCGCCCGCGCCGCCCGCGCCGATCTGGTCCGCGCCCGGGGCGGAGTAGCGCGGCAGGTTGTGGTGTATGACAGCAGCCCGGCCGTGCGCGACCGGGTTGTGGAATTGGGCTTTGCCGACCATGTCGCCCCCACGCTGGCTGATGCGGTGCAGGGGGCGGATTGCGTCATGCTATGCGTGCCGGTGGGCGCGATGGCGGCCGTTGCGGCGGAGATGGCCCCGCACCTTGGCGCCGGCACCATCGTTACCGATGTCGGCAGCACGAAGCTGTCGGTCATCCGCGACGTGGCCCCCCTGCTGCCTGCCGGCGTGCACTTCGTGCCCGCGCATCCGATGGCCGGCACCGAGTTTTCCGGCCCCGATGCTGGCTTTGCGGAATTATATGAGGGCCGCTGGTGCCTGATCGTCCCCGCACCCGGCACCGACCCGGCGGCCATCGAGCGTGTGGCCGACCTGTGGCGCGCGGCTGGCAGCATGGTAGAGAAAATGACGCCCGAGCATCACGACCGGGTCGTGGCGATCGTGAGCCATCTGCCACACCTGATCGCATTTACGATCTGCGGCACGGCCGATACGCTTGGTGACGAGGGTAAGGGTGCCGTTCTCAAGTTCGCCGCCTCCGGCTTTCGCGACTTTACCCGTATTGCCGCCAGCGACCCGGTCATGTGGCGCGATATCTTCCTCAATAATCAGGCGGCGCTGCTGGAAATGCTGGACCGCTTCAGTGCCGACGCCGCCACGATGGCCGACGCGATCCGGGCCGGTGACGGGGCGTATATCGAACAGCAGGTCGAACGCGGGCGCACGATCCGCCGCGGCTTGATCGAGGCGAACCAGGCGTGAGCGCCACCTTACGGGCCCATACTTTATGGGCCCATACCTTATGGGATTGGCGCCGCCGGGTCAGCGCGCTGTATGCGGATGTCCGCGCCAACCCGGACCCGCACGCAGCCTGGCTACACTGGCGCGCCGGCCGGGATGCGCTGTTCGCCACGCACCCGCAAACACCGCTGGATGGCCCGGCCGCGCCGCTGCCGTTTTTCGACTACGATCCGGCGTTGCGGTTCGCCGTGCCGCTCGTGCCGCATGATGGCGATCCCGTACCGTTCGACGCCGGTTCGGACGGTACCACCATGATGCGCCCCTTCGCCCGGGTCACGCTGGGCGGGCTCGGCTCGCTCACGCTATTTTGGATCATGGGCTATGGCGGCGGCGTGTTCCTGCCGTTCCGGGACGCGACGTCGGGGCGCGAGACGTACGGTGCCGGCCGTTACGCGCTGGACACGATCAAGGGCGCAGACCTTGGTTCGGTGGGCGATGCGGCTGTGATCGATCTCAACTTCGCCTACAACCCGTCCTGCGCCTATTCCCCACGCTACGTCTGCCCGCTGGCTCCCCTGCAAAACCGGCTCATCGGCTCCGTCTGCGCGGGTGAGATGACGCCTGCTTAACCTTTGCTTGGTGCCGGACGCGCTAGTATAGGGGTGCTGTCCCGGCCAAGGTACCTGCGATGCGACGACCAACCCTGACCGGACCACTTTGACCAGCCCTGCTTTATCCTGGCTGCCTATGCCCGGGGCGGATTGGGCCGATCGCCTGCGGATGATCGCCCAGGCGGCCGAACCTTGGCACGCGGTTGATGGCGTCCCGCATGATTGGTGGGAGGATATCTTGGCGCTCGCCACCTATCGGCTGGACGGGTTGCAGACTATCCGGCTCGATCGGTTACTTACCCGGCTGTTCCCCACGCCGCCACCGCTGGCGACCGTGCCCGTCCGTCTGGCGTTGCTGGGCTCTGCCACGCTCGATCATCTGGTCCCCGGATTGCGCGTCGCCGCCTTGCGCCGGGGATTGCACTTGACGGTGCAGACGGCGGAGTACGGTCAGTACGCGACGGCATTCACCGATCCGCAATCGCCGCTGCATGGGTTTCACGCGGACACGGCGCTGTTTGCGTTCGACGCGCCGCATTTGCTGGGTGGGCTGTCAGCCCACGACTGGTTGGCCACACAGCAAGACCGGGTTCGTGCGGCATGGGGAACGGCACAGGCCGCCGGGGCGCACGTGCTGCAACAGGCGGCATTGCCGACTGCGCTACCGCTGCTGGGTCAGAACGAGCATCGGCTGATCGCCTCCGGAGCGCAGGCGATCGCAGAATGGAACGCGGCGCTGCGGCCCATGGCGGACGCGGCCGGTGCCGACGTCGTTGCCATCGACATCCATGCCGCGCTGGACGGATTGGCCGCCTGGCACGACCCGCTGCTATGGCACCGTGCAAAACAGGACGTGCAGCAGGGTGCCGCCCCCGTCTATGGCGACCTTGTGGCCCGCATCCTCGCCGCGCGGCAGGGCCGGTCTGCCAAGGCACTGGTCCTCGACCTCGACAACACGCTCTGGGGCGGTGTGATCGGCGATGACGGAATGGCCGGCATCGTGCTGGGCCAGGGCAGCGCGCTAGGTGAGGCGCATGTTGCCGTCCAGGCCTATGCCCAGGCCCTGTCGAAACGCGGCGTGATCCTGGCCGTGTGTTCCAAAAACGACGACGCGACCGCGCGGGAGCCGTTCGAACATCATCCGGACATGGTGCTGCGGCTGCCGGACATCGCGTGTTTCGTAGCAAACTGGACGGATAAGGCGACTAACCTGCGCCTGATTGCGGAGCGGCTGAACATCGGGCTCGACGCGCTGGTGTTTGTGGACGACAACCCGGCCGAACGCGCCATCGTTCGGCGGGAACTGCCGGTGGTTGCCGTGCCCGAACTGCCCGATGACCCAGCGCTGTATGCCAGCACGATCGCGGCTGCCGGGTATTTTGAGGCGATGCGCCTGACCGACGAAGACCGGCACCGCGCCACACAGTATCAGGCCAATGCGGAGCGGGAGGCGGCACGCCACACCACGACCGACATGGACGGGTATCTGCATAGCCTGGCAATGGAGTTGCGTTGGGGTCCGTTCGACCAAATCGGCCTGGCCCGGATCGTGCAGCTTGTGAACAAGACGAACCAGTTCAACCTGACCACCCGCCGCACGACGGAGGTGGAGACGCTGGCCCAGATGGCCGATCCGCACGCATTTGGCCTGCAATTGCGGCTACTGGACCGCTACGGCGATAACGGCATGATCGCCGTCGTGTCTGGGCGCGTGGTGGACGCAGCCATGGTGATCGAGACATGGCTCATGAGCTGCCGGGTCCTGGGCCGCGGCGTGGAAGCGGCAACGCTTAGCCTGCTGGTCCATGAGGGATTGCGTCGCGGCGTCACCACGATCCGGGGCGAGTACCGGCCGACCGCCAAGAACGGTATGGTTCGGGACCACTTCGAAAAGCTCGGGTTCGGCGCAGCGGGCGTGGATGGCGATACGACATTCTGGACGCTACCTGTCACGCATCCCCACCCCGCGCCCCCCGCCATCCGCATGACCCCACCCATCGACCCAAGGTAACGCCATGACGCCCGATGCAATCCTGCAAAAGCTGACCGACATTTTCCGGGACGTGTTCGACGATCCCAAACTGGTGCTGACGCCCGAAACCACGGCCGCCGACATCGATGGCTGGGACAGCATGGCCCACATCACGATCGTGGTGGAGGCGGAGCAGCGGTTCGGCATCAAGTTCCGCACGAGTGAGATCGAGGG